>JAKBAL010000334.1 GCA_021809225.1 Pseudomonadota bacterium
TTTCCACATGGTCGCCCAATTCAACGTTAGCCCCAATCACAGACATAGGGCCAATGGTAATTCCTTTGCCCAACTTTACGGTAGGATGAACAATGGCTGTGGGGGCAATGTTGGTTTCAGCTTTTTCCTTTGGGTAAAAGGCATTTGCAATAAGAGCGTATGATCGGTGAGGATATTTTGAGAATAGCAGCGCCAAATGACTGGGGGCTCGCTCTTGCATTTCGGGGGAAAGAATACAGGCGGATGCTTTCGTGTTTGTGAGGATTTCTTCATATTTTGCATTGTGAAATAAACTGATGCACGAAAGTTCGGCTGTATCCAAAGGAGCCACGTCTTCGATGCGTAAAGAAGGGTCACCTTGCCCTACCTCACATTGGCCATATGTAGCGAGATCAGCTAAAGTAAAGGGCCCTTTTCTTTTATAAAATCGTGAATCAGCCATTTTTTTCAATCTTAACTATTTGTTTTTAGTAATCAGGAAATTTATACCGAGATATTTTTCAAAACACAAAAGATTTTTATACACATTCATTCGACTTTATTTCCTTCCCCGACGAGATTCGGACATGAGAGGGCTTTTATTTTTTCTTAAGGCTATTTTTATCTTCTTATCTCATTCATTAAGCTTCGGGCAAACTCTTGAGCTGAAAAGGCATGTAAATCTTCAATGGCTTCCCCCACGCCGATGGCGTGAATGGGCAGGTTAAATTGTTGAGCGATAGCGACGAGTACGCCGCCCTTGGCAGTGCCGTCCAACTTGGTAATAATAAGACCTGAAACGTCAGCGGTTTCTTGGAAAGCTTTGACTTGAGTTAAGGCATTTTGGCCTGTGGTTGCATCCAAGACTAAAAGAGTGGCATGAGGAGCAGAAGGGTCAAGTTTTTGTATGACGCGTCTAATTTTTTTAAGCTCCTCCATCAATACAGTTTTGTTATGTAATCTTCCTGCCGTATCGATGATGACAATATCATCTCCACGTTCTTTGGCTTTTTGAAGAGCTTCATACACGAGGCCTGCTGCATCTTTGGTAGAGGCACTTTCAAGGGGAACGTTCGCGCGTTGAGCCCAGATGTTAAGTTGTTCGATAGCAGCTGCTCGAAATGTATCGCCTGCGACCAGGGAAAGTTGATAGCCTTGATCTTTCCATTGCTTAGCTAATTTACCAATGGTGGTGGTTTTTCCTGAGCCATTCACGCCTAGGACCAAAACGACATAGGGATTTGACGATTTTTTTGGAATTAAAGGAAGAGCATAAGGGGTTAGCAAAGTTTCAATCTCTTCAGCAAAAACAACGCGAATTTCTTCAGGCGTAATATTTTGGTTATATTTTTTTTGACTCAGTTTTTGTACAAGATCTTGGGCTGTGGCGACTCCTAAGTCACTGGTAATTAAAAGATCCTCGAGTTCTTCAAGGGTTTCATCATCCAATTTGCGATGAGTGATAAGGGTAGTGATTCCTGCAGATAATCGTGATGACGATTTTTTAAGACCATCTTTCAGCCGCTTAATCCAACTGGTCATGAAATAACCTTAACGTCGAGATAGGTTTCTTTTGCTTGCATAATATGAGCCTTAAGAATACTGCCTGGACTATGAGATGTTGTTGATCGAACGTTCAAAAAATGTTCACTATGCCCTTGTGTTTCGGATTCAAACAAAACACTTACCTCACGGCCTATAAATTTACTAAATGTACGCTCAAGATTTTTTTGTCCTGCCTGGCGCAAACGTGCGGCACGCTCTTTGATAATATCTTGCCTGACTTGAGGCATACGAGCGGCAGGTGTTCCTTGGCGAGGAGAGTAGGGAAAAACATGTAGAAAACTTAAATCACATTCGTCGATGATTCGTAATGAATTCTCAAACATTTCACTTGTTTCCGTAGGGAAACCAGCAATAATATCAGCACCGAACGTAACGTCGTTGCGTAATTCGCGTAATTTCTCACATATATCGATGGCATCTTGACGTAAATGACGGCGTTTCATGCGTTTTAAAATCATGTCATCTCCGGCTTGCAGGCTTAAATGAAAGTGAGGCATTAGCCTGGGTTCATGCTCGAAGACATGAAAAAGGTCTGGATCGACCTCAACGGGATCTAAGGAAGATAAGCGAAGGCGGGGAAGCTCAGGGATTTGGGCGAGTAAGCGCTTAACGATTTGTCCTAAAGTGGGCTTTCCAGGAAGGTCTTCACCATAAGCTGTAATATCAACGCCTGTGAGAACAATTTCTTGGAATCCTTTGTCCAAAAGAATGCGAACTTGATCTACAATTACGCCTAAAGGGACGCTTCGGCTATTGCCTCGGCCAAATGGAATAGTGCAAAAGGTACAGCGATGGTTGCAGCCGTTTTGGACTTGAATAAAGGCCCGCGCACGACCGTCAAAACCGGAAATCAGATGTTCAGCTGTGTCTCGTACGGACATGATATCGTTCACAATAACGCGAGCATGTTCCTGATCAGGGCGAAAATAGGTTTCTTCTAATTTTTCCATGTTCCCAAGAATTTGGTCGACTTCTGGCATTTGAGCAAAGGATTCAGGATTTATTTGAGCGCTACAGCCGGTGACAATAATTTTTACATGGGGGTTTTCGCGGCGATGTTTTCGAATGGCTTGGCGGGCTTGGCGTTCTGCTTCAGCTGTAACAGCGCATGTATTAAAAATAATGGCATTTTCCAGTCCTGCTTTCTGGGCTTTTTCGCGAATGACTTCTGATTCATAAGAATTCAGACGGCAGCCAAAGGTAATAATTTGTGTGGTCATGGAAGGTCAATCATTCCTTTAAAACAAAATTCAGCGGGGCCCGTTAAAAGAAGAGGGCCGCCCTCTGCCCAATTTACTTCTAATTCTCCTCCTGTCATCTCGATAATAACGGGAGGCTTTTCAATAAGGCCTAATTTTAAACTTAATACTCCTACAGCACAAGCACCTGATCCGCAAGCAGGTGTGATGCCGACGCCCCGTTCCCAAATTTGAACTTTAAGACTTGTGGAGGAAATACGGTGAGCTAATTCTACATTAATGCCTTCTGTGGGTTGCAGAGAAAGGGCAAGGTTTGCAAAGTCAGGTTCATGAGGGTTTTGTGTAAAAATGACGAGGTGAGGATTCCCGACATCTATAAAATAGCCGTGTGGGTGAGGAGGCGAGAAGGTGGGCTCTTTTAAAGAAATTGTAATGTTATTTTGAGTTTGCCAAAATTGAGAGAGAAAGGAGGGTGTTTGAATGAATCCTGTTTTTTTTCCTAAATATTTTGCCACACAGCGTGTTCCATTTCCACAAGCTGAGGCTTGGCTTCCATCAGCATTATAAAAAGAAATTTCCACATCAGCTTGGTTTGATTCTTTGATCAGGATGATC
>JAKBAL010000335.1 GCA_021809225.1 Pseudomonadota bacterium
AAACTGTATATTTACTATAAGAGAATTAGTCAGTATAGATATTAATAGTACATTTTTAGCTCTTACATCTCTAATATTTGATGTCTCAGCTGCAGATTACTATTTGTCATTTATCACTGGGGCTAAAATAATTATAGCCTCTTCATTTAACCAACGAGACACTTTTAAACTTTTAAACATAATTAATAAACACTTTATTTCCAACATCCAAGGTACCCCTTCGATATTTGCAAGTATGGCAAGTTTAAAGAAGGAAGTGGCCTCCAATCTTACATTAATGATAGCTGGTGAAGTTCTTTCAAAAGAACTTGCACAAGCACTAATAAAAAATTCTGACGATGAGTATAACCAAATATATAATATTTACGGACCTACTGAATGTACAATTTATTCTTCTTTGCAAAAAGTGTTAGATACTTTTTGTATTCCAATAGGTCGCCCAATTTCTAATGCCCAGATATACATTTTGGATAACAATCTAAATCCAGTTCCTGTTCTTGTTGGTGGAGAGATTTACATAGGGGGAGCAGGACTGGCTAGAGGCTATCTTGGTAGGGCTGATCTAACAGCAGAAAAGTTCTTGCCAAATCCTTTTATAAATAAAATAGAAGAGGAAACAAGAGGATTGAGTGGTAACGCCTATTCCCAATCCTTACGATTGTATCGCACAGGTGATTTAGCCAGATTTTTACCTGATGGTAACATTGAGTTTTTAGGGCGTATTGATGATCAGGTAAAAATTAGAGGTTTTAGGATAGAACTGGGTGAAATTGAATCAGTGCTCAGTAGTCATGGAGATGTCGCTCAAGTTGTGGTGATTGCAAGGGATGACATCAGGAAAGAAACAGAGGATTTGGCTAGTAAACAGCTGGTAGCTTATATCGTACCAAATGACCAGTTGTTTGCTTCTTTAGGAATAGTGAGTATTTGTTCATCCAAGAAATTATCCACTTTCGACGGTGAAGGAGCTTCTTCATTAATTGAGGATTTGAGAAGCTATTTATTAAGCTTTCTTCCAGAGTACATGATACCGTCATTTTTTGTATTAGTGGATAAGATTCCACTAACTCCGAATGGCAAAATAGACAAAAAGGCACTTCCTGTTCCTGATTTAAGCATGAGGCAAGTTGGGGGTGAGTACATAGCTCCTGTGACTGAAATGGAAAAGGCACTTGCTTTAATCTGGAGTGAAGTGCTTAGAATAGATGCTGATAAGATTGGAGTGCACGATAACTTCTTTAGAATAGGCGGGCATTCACTTCTTGCAACTCAGGTAATATCTAGAATAAGAAATACGTTTAGTACAGACGTTCCACTTCGTGCTTTATTTGAGAATCCTACTATTTCTTCTTTTAAGAAAGCTATAGAAGGCATTAAAGGAAATACCTCTCTATCTATTTCTTCTATTACTGTGCAGGATAGACCAAGGCAGATACCTTTGTCTTTTGCACAATCAAGGCTTTGGTTTTTGGATCAATTAATACCAGGGGTGGCTCTTTATAATGTACCAACAGTTTTAAAGCTTACTGGTAATCTCAACGTTAATGCTCTTGAGAAAGCATTTAACTCATTAATAGCCCGTCATGAGTTACTTAGAACAGTATTTTGTTACGTAGAAGGAGAGGCACATCAGCTTATTCTTCCTGAACTTGCTATTAGGTTGGATGATGAAAGAGTTGGTGATAGGGAGACTTTAGAGTTAATTGCTAAAGAAGAAGCAAACACCATGTTTGATTTATCTAAAGGTCCACTTATTAAAATAAGACTTGTATCTATTGGAAATAAGGAACATATGCTTTTTGTTACTATGCATCACATAATAACTGATGGCTGGTCCAATGATGTATTTTTTAGTGAACTTGCTACTTTTTATAACGGATACATCAGAGGAGAGGAGGTATGTTTAGCAGATCTTCCGATTCAGTATGCAGATTTTGCTATATGGCAAAGGAATTGGCTCAAAGGAGAAGTTTTAGAGAATGAGTTATCTTACTGGAAAAACCAACTAGCTGACATTCATGATCTAATTCAACTACCTACGGATAAAATAAGACCTAAGAAACTAAGTTACAAGGGTGCTAGTTATAGGATTAGGTTATCTAAGGATATAAAAGATAAGCTAGTTCTTATCTCGGAAGAAGCTAAAACTTCAATGTTTATGACGATGATGGCTGTGTTTCAGGTTTTTCTTTATAGAATTACTGGGCAAAATGACATAGTAGTTGGTACACCTATAGCAAATAGACATTACAGTGAGATAGAAGGCCTGATAGGTTTTTTTGTAAATACCTTAGCGATCAGAATAAGTTTTGAAGGAAAAGAAACTTTTGCTGAAGTATTGAATAAAATAAGAGATATAACTCTTGATGGATATAAGCACCAGAATATTCCTTTTGAACAATTAGTAGATCACTTAAACATAACAAGGGAGCTGAATCGTAATCCAGTGTTTCAAGTAATGTTTACCAGTGAGAGTGAGGGGAGGAATGGAGGTGAAGGCTACAAAGATTCTTTTGTTTTGGATGGAGTTAATACTACTTCAGCATTTTCTGAGGATGCTTACTCTATATCTAAATTTGATCTCAGTGTATTTACTTACGAATATAGTGATGGAATGGATATAGGGTTTGAGTATTCGGTAGATCTTTTTGTAGAGGAGAGTATAGAAAGACTAGCTCGTCACTTTGGAGAGCTAATTGAAGACATAACAAATAATCCAACTAAGGAGATAAGAGATTTATCTCTTTTAACAAGAGAAGAAAGAGAAGAGATAGTAGTTAAGTGGAATGATACTGACAAAGAGTATCCTGATAACAAAACGATTCATCAGCTTTTTGAGGAGCAAGTAGAAAGAACTCCGGATAACGTAGCGGTTGTTTATGAGGATAGTCAGCTTACCTATAGAGAATTAAACGAGAGAGCTAATCAGCTTGCTCATTACTTAAGGAGTCTGGGAGTAGGACCTGATGTGCTTGTGGCAATAATGGTAGAAAGATCACTAGAAATGATTATAGGATTACTTGGTATTCTTAAGGCTGGAGGGGCATATGTACCAATTGACCCGGACTATCCAGAAGAAAGGATCAAGTATATGCTTGAAGATACTGGGGCGAAAGTAGTTATTACTCAAAATAAGCTAATAATAGCTAAAGAGAACATCAGGGAAGTTTTTACTGATTATCGAGGAGACATTGTCGTTTTAGATGAGTTTAATACTCAAGAAATACTTACTGGCCAGAGTAGTCACAACCCGATCTCAACAACTCTACCCTACCATCTTGCTTATGTTATTTACACCTCTGGTACTACAGGAAAACCTAAAGGTGTGATGGTAGGGCATGGGAATATTGGGCA
>JAKBAL010000336.1 GCA_021809225.1 Pseudomonadota bacterium
TGAGTCCAAACCAATATGCCACAATAAGTGAGGAGAATTTTGTATCCACTTGGAAGAAGAGCTAAAACAACAATGAAGATAAACAAAGCATAGCTTAAAGCTTCAATGACATTCTTAAATAAAGGAAGTGTTCGTGCCGCAATTTCTCCCGCAACTGTGTAGGCTGATCTTTGTTGCAGCAAGGCTTTTGTTGCCGCATAGTTTGCCGCAGACCCTAGTTCAGAAAGTTTGTTATTGGAAGAATCCTCAACGGCTTTGATCATCATCTCTTGACGAAGAATATCTGTTGCTGAGCTAGCCCATGAGGCGGCTCCTGCTAGAAGATAAGCGCTTCCCATAAGGCTGGTGTTGAACACAGACTCTGCGACTTTTCGGCTTTGAACTTGCGAGCCATAAATAGCTGTTGCTCGTTTAATCTCTGCTGCCCAAAGTGTATCCAGCTTTTTAACTCCTTCCTGGCAAGTCACAATTTTCCCTGGTACTCCTCCTTCCTTATAAAGAAATCCTAAAATGGGTGAGGCACGAGCCTTTACAAACTCCCAAATGTTAGGGGTATTCTGAAGCTCGGTGAACGAGTATTTGTTCCCTATCATGACAGGATAAACGACACACTGATTGATAAAGCGATCCATATTGCCTTTAAATTCAGGATCGACAATACGAAACTGACCCACCTGACTCATGATGGCTGAGGCAAAGACAGTCCCTGTTTGGTGGTAAGGCATGTAGCCAGGAAGAGTGAAATGCATTTCGAACTGTTCTGTAACAGACTTTCCAACTTGACTCACAAGACTCGCAAAAGCACCTAAGGCAAGAGGAACGTTATCAACATCTCTATGATAGTTATTAAGGGGGTCATGAATATGAATTCTTGTCTTAGGTAAGAATATAAGATGTGTGGCAACAACGACCCATAAGAACCATCTTATTCCATCAATAAGTTGACTCCGAAAAAGCATTAAAACAACAACATATGTCAGCCCTACCATAAGCCCGATGTTAATCAGAGGAATGAGAACTCCCTTCCGGGTATTCAAAAGAGTCGCAATGCCATCAAAGACAAGAGCAAAGAGTTCTCCTCCCCCATAAGTGGTTATGACATGCATGTCGTTCGTTCCCACTCATGACAGTAATGAGATGACTGATTTCTAATCACTGCCTGGTTCCTTGTTGTTGAGAAATGAACATATTTTGAAGCTTGAGCTCAATCTGATGGGTTCGTTCAATAGCTTCTAAGGTGAGAGAGATTTGCTCAAACATCTTGGTTCTTTCGGCAAACAGATGTTTTCGAGTGTCTTCAATACCCGTTCTGAACTCCTTCATAACACCATCATTAACTTGGACTTGTTTCAGCTGGGTCACACTGTTCCAGACAAGCTCCATGACTTCATCGAGATATTGAAGAAGAATGTCATGAGCAATAGCATCTTGATAAGAAGAGATGGTAATGGGAGATCCTTGCTTAAAGGCCATCTCCACAGCCATGATCTTTAAAATAGGAATCATGGTGGAGTTTACAAAATCTTGTTCTTCTCCAGTGAGCGCTTTCGTATTTTCCCACAACCTTTCTTTTATAGAATGCAACAGAGTACTTATTTTTTGAGCAAGAGCTTTATCTCCTAAAGTAAAAGGCTGGCTTAACCGAGGATTGAGGCACTTATCAGGCTCATGATTATCGCACCTGTAAATTTGGGCCGGCTGTTTTCCTTCAACAAGCGCGGATATAAGATTAGGATCGCTGCTTTGAGAGGGGTAATATTTAAAGTGGAGGCGGTATTTTTTATCTCGTTTGTCTTGGAGTCTCTGGGAGATAATGGTTCCAGAGATGGTCATAAAGAATTCAGCAAGATCGTTGTCAGCCCCTAAAAAGGAGTTCTTCTTCAAAGCATTCCAAGCGATATTAAATTCATCTCCCAACATATCTTGGAAACCAGGCACGTTATTTTTTTCCGCATTCGTCGCCTCTCTTTCTCCTTTAGCTCCACACTTCTGACGACTTTGGACCCAATCACTGACTTTTCCATAGCTATTGCCCATAGCATTGCATAAAATTGCAGAGGATTTATCAGACTGAGGCCACACAGCTCCCATAAGAGTTGCTCCCGCTTCACAGGAGTTAATGTTCTGGTTGGTCATTTCTTGAACCCTGGCCAAAAGACCATCTAGATTACTCTTAATTAGAGGCGTAACCGTTGAGAGAGCAAGACTGAAGGCATACCCTGCTGCATTGCTGCCAATGTTGCGCAAAAGTTGAATGAACTCTTGGGCATTGATGTAACTAAAACCTCCTAGAAAAAGGTCAATCCCTCCACAACCGGCCCGAGGGTGGGGCATTTGCAGAGAGAAGATCTCTGCGTTATTGGCTTTAGAACGAGCAAATATACTGCCTCCTGTATAAAACCCTCCCCTTTGATCTTGATAGCCTCCTCCTTCCGTTATGTTATTAGCCATGCCTAATACTTCAAAGGCTTTCTCGAGATTTTTTTGCATGCCTTTCCCATAGAGAGGAGAGCTTAACAAAAATAAGCCAAGCAAGATTTTCAAATGAAGAGTCCAATACATTTTGTTCATTTTTTAGCCTCAGACAGTCGTGTTAAGAGCTCTATTCTTTCTTCAATTTCATTTTCTGAAACGAATCCATACGCCAGAGGAATGAGCTTTTTTGTCTTGGGATGAAGGGCAATCAAAGCAGGAACATGAGATATGCCAAGACGCGCAGAAATTCCGTTATCTCGTTTAGCATGGGGAAACTCAGATAATATTCCCCCATCCAAAGAAATTCCCAACACAGACCAATTATACTTATCAGCAAACCGTTTCACGATGGGCGCAAAGTGATGACAATAAGAACAATTCTTTCGAAAGAAAAAGAATAGACCATATTCAGAAGCTAACGCTTGAATCTTCTTGGGAAGCTTATTCCTCTGCTCATCATAATAGATATGGCGTGCATTCTGATCCACAGGATGAATCAAGGTTTCATCTAAGGATGGAGTATTAAGAACAACTTTTTTCCAGACTTCAGAAAACCGCTGACTTTGATCCATCAAAGCTTTTTGTGCCAAGATATAAGTGATGAGATTCTCATCGCTAGGCTCGAGAATAGCCGTATGAAGCTTTGTTTCAAGAGCCTTGCGCTGAGCCTCAATTTTCTCCGTTGGGGTCGGAGCAGAGGAAGAAGAGCTCCCGCCGGAAGAGCTTTTTTCCTCTGCTCTTTTGTCCGTTCTTCGATCATTCAGTCTAAGTCTGTTTTCATACCAGTGCCATCCTTCCGCTCTTTTCTCAAAAAAGGAAGGAGGTTTAATCTCTCGAGGGTTATTCTCAAAAGGAACCGGAAAGTTATCCTTAGGAT
>JAKBAL010000337.1 GCA_021809225.1 Pseudomonadota bacterium
ATCGTACGCATGAGAGACGTTGCAACCGTATCATTAGGAGCCGAAAACTATGACTCCTCCGTCAAATTTGATGGAAAAGAAGCCATTTATATTGGTATTAAGGTCACTCCTACCGCAAATCTTCTTACTGTTGTCGAAAACGTGAGAAAACTCTTTCCTTCTATTGAAGCTCAACTGCCTAAAGGATTGAATGGAAAAATCGTCTACGATTCAACCAAGTACGTTAATTCCTCCATTCATGAAGTTATCACCTCCTTAATAGAAGCCATTATTATTGTTATTTTGGTTATTTTTCTATTTTTAGCATCCTTAAGGACGATCATCATTCCCATTGTAGCCATTCCCCTTTCACTTATTGGGGCTTTTTTTATCATGTTACTCCTTGGCTATTCTATTAATTTATTAACTCTTTTGGCTCTCGTTCTTTCTATTGGGCTTGTGGTTGATGATGCGATTATTGTCGTCGAAAATGTTCATCGTCATATCGAGAATGGAATGCAGCCCTTGGATGCGGCGATTCTTGGTGCTCGAGAGCTTGCCAATCCCATTATTGCTATTACGGTGGTTCTTATCGCCGTGTATGCTCCGATTGGATTTATGGGTGGACTTACAGGAGCTCTCTTCACAGAATTTGCCTTTACCTTAGTAGGAGCCGTTTCTATATCAGCCGTCATTGCCCTAACTCTTTCCCCCATGATGTGTTCAAAATTCCTAAAGCATACCACACCGGGTCGCTTCTCTGTCTTTGTAGATCATCACTTTAAGCGGCTTGAAAAGGGGTATGAAAAGACTTTAGACAAGTCTCTCAATTACCTACCTGTTGCAGGTGTTTTTTCCATAATTGTTCTTTTTAGCCTTTATTTTCTTTATGTTGGCTCTAAGACCGAACTCGCTCCTCAAGAAGATCAAGGAATTATTCTTAGTCAGTTAACAGCAGCTCCAAATGCTACCTTAGGGCAAACACAGCTTTATACACGTCAAGTTTCTGAGGCTTATGCGAGCTTTCCTGAGTTGGATCATTCCTTTCAAATTGATGGTTCAGGTGGTCTTAACTTGAGTAACGCAGGCATGGTTCTTAAACCTTGGAATGAACGAAACCGTACAACGATTCAATTGCAGCCGAAAGTTCAAGACAGTCTTTCTCAAATTGCTGGTGCAAAAATGGCTGTGTTTCAGCCCGCACCTCTTCCTGGCGCAGGACAAGGATTGCCCATGCAATTTGTGATTCAAACGAGCGAACCCTATCGGCTCTTGAATGAAGTCGCTCAAACTTTTATGAGCAAAGCCCAAGAAAGTGGTATGTTTGCTTATCTTGATTCTGATCTTAAGATTGATAAAGTGCAAACGACTCTAGAGCTCGATCGAGATAAGGCTTCCTTACTCGGTCTTGACATGAAAGCCTTAGGTAGCATTCTTCAGTCTGCGTTAAGTGAAGGATATATTAACTTTTTTAACTTCTACGGACGTTCTTATAAAGTTATTCCACAAGTCACACGCTCTGAGCGCATCAATTATGACCAACCTTTAAATTATTACCTAAAGACGCTTGATGGCACATCTGTTGCTCTTTCGACGGTCACAAAACTGAAAAAAAAAGTTGTCCCTCAATCTATTAATCACTTCCAACAACTTAACTCTGCAACCATTTCAGGTGTTCCAGCTCCGGGAATCACACTCGGAGAAGCCATCCAGACAATGCAAGGGATTGCAAAAGATAATCTTCCTCAGGGTTACTCCATTGATTTTGGTGGAGAATCAAGACAATATATTCAAGAAGGAAGTTCCCTTCTGGTGACCTTCTTTTTTGCGATCATCATTATATTTTTAGCTCTCGCTGCTCTTTTTGAAAGCTTCCGAGACCCATTTATTGTTCTTATAAGCGTTCCCATGTCCATTTGTGGCGCGATGATTTTTATTTGCCTCGGCGTAGGGGGGGCAAGCCTTAATATCTATACGGAAGTGGGCCTTGTAACGTTGATTGGCCTTATTAGCAAACATGGTATCCTTATCGTCCAATTTGCCAATGACCTTCAAAAAGAGGGGAAAAACAAAAGAGAGGCTATACAAATGGCATCCGCCATTCGTTTGCGCCCCATTTTAATGACTTCTGCAGCTATGGTTTTAGGTGTTGTTCCCTTAATCTTAGCCACAGGAGCAGGTGCAGTAAGTCGTTTTAGTATCGGGCTTGTGATTGCATCAGGCATTTCAATTGGAACCTTCTTTACCTTATTTGTGGTTCCCGCTATGTACATGTTCTTGGCCGACGAGATTCACTTAAAAAAATCCAAAGCTTGAAATTTGACATCGAGCGCATCGCATAACTTTAACTAAAATTTTATCATTGTCTTATAAAAAAATTATGTTTATGCTTCATCATAAATTATATTTTGCGTCGACTAAAGAGGAAAAACATATGCTCATTCACCCCAAAGCGAGACCTATTATTTCAAAGTTATCTCTTCCAACCCCCATAAAAAAATATTTTTCTAATCTCGATTGGGAAATCGACTTAAGCAATAATACTAATCCCTATATAGAGGGTTTTTCTGAATACCCAGATGTTAAACAGCACGACCTTAAGAAGCTCTATTTAAATCAGATCCTTTCTTTAAACCCCTTATCTTCGTTTACAAAAGAAGAGAGAGAAGTTTTCACATCTGACAATGTTCTTTTCACTGCTGGATCGATGGAGGGTCTTGATCTGATATTAAGAACATTTTCTGAACCTAAGAAAGACGTCATTTGTGTTACCTCTCCAACTTTTTCTGCTTATGAACATTGGGCCTTGATTCATGGTTTGTGTGTTAAAACAATTCCCCTTTTTGGAGAAGAGCTGGATCAAATTAAGATTGAGGACGTCAGTAAACTTGATCCAAAAATTGTTTTTTTGTGTGATCCTAATAATCCAACAGGAACAAAACTTTCTCCTGAAACGATACACAAGCTTTGTGACTCTCTTGATGGGCTTGTCATTGTTGATGAAGCTTATATCGAATTTTCAGACCAGTCCTCTTCAATTTTTTGTTTAAATAAATATAAAAATTTGATTATTCTTCGAACCTTTTCCAAGGCATGGGGATTGGCAGGTGTACGTTGTGGGGTTGTCATCGCTGACAAGCTTATTATTCACGCCTTAAGATATGTTCAACTCCCTTTCGCTTTTTCTTCTCCTGCACAAGAAAAAGTTGCGGAACTGTTACTTAATCCCGGGAAAATTTTTTCTTCCTGACTTCCGCAATTTTTAAAAGAGACGAAGCGATTTAGTGAGGATTTCTGCGGGATTTGGATTTTTAGTCACTACATTATTTTTATTTTAGGACCATCTCCTGGGCATTGTTTTTTCTCTC
>JAKBAL010000338.1 GCA_021809225.1 Pseudomonadota bacterium
AGTGTTTTTGTCTTCTCTTGATGGAGGACGTTTAACAATAAAGCCTCCTTTTGACCCCACCGGGACAATAACTGAATTTTTTACCGTTTGGGCCTTCATAAGCCCCAAGATTTCAGTTCGAAAATCTTCTTTGCGATCAGACCAGCGAATCCCACCACGGGCAACTTTACCTCCCCGTAAGTGAATTGCTTCTATGCGAGAGGAATAAACAAAAATTTCATACATAGGCCTAGGTAAAGGCATTTCATCAATACTTGAGCAGTCAATTTTAAATGAGATATAGGGTTTTGGATTGTTTCCGCTAAACTGATAATAGTTTGTTCGTAAGGTAGATTGAATCACATTAACAAATTTGCTTAAGATACGGTCTTCATCCAAATTATCGACACTTTCAATAAGAGCCTTTATTCTGTTTAATATTTCATCACGAGCACGATCTCGTTCTTCTTTACAATCAGGAGAAAATTGACACGTAAAAAGTTGAATCATGAGGCGACAAATCAGTGGATATTTGGCAAGAACTTCTTCCATATAGACTTGGCTAAAAGTTACCTGAAGCTGACGAATATATTTTGCATAGCTGCGAATGAGTTGACATTCCCTCCAGGTGTAATTAGCGCGAATAATAAGACGATTAAAACCGTCATTTTCAACTTCTTCCTGCCAAATACGGTTGAATCCTTCTAAAAAGTGTTCGCGGATACGCTCTAGTTCAGCTGTATCTCCTTCACGTGTTTGCACCTCAAAGTCGTGGATCCATACTTTCCGATTGTCAGAAAGAGTCACGGGAAAGGGAATCTCAGTCAGAACCTTGAGATTCATATTCTCTAAAACAGGGAGAACATCAGAGAGAGATACGGGTTTTTCTAAAGAATAAATCTTAAAATTTAGTTTGCTATTATCTTGCCCTTCTATTTGATTGAGGCGAGACCTTAGACGGGATTGACTAAAAGCCTGTTCAATCTCAAAGATATCTATAATGGCTTCCTCTGCCGTAAATTTTTCTTGATACCCTTTCTTAAACCCTAAACCATAGCGCTCAAAGAGACGGGTACTCTTTTCTTCACCCAAACTCATCAAAAGGGCTTTATATAAATGATCACGCCATGTTAAAGAGGCTTCGATCAGTTCATCTTCAATAGCTTGAAGATCATAGGATAAACTACCCTTATGTAAAAGCTTGAGCGTAAAGTGAATTCGCGCAAAAGCAAGCTCCCCCAATTGAACATGCCAATTTGTCATTTGACCATTTAAATCACGCTCCAGAATATCCCCTATTTTACGTCGAAGCGCGCTATCATATCCTTCACGGGGTATATACACCAAACAAGATACATACCTCTCAAATTTGTCGGGACGAATAAAAAGCGTTAAACGTTGACGATTTTGAAGCTGAAGAATGGCCATGCACGTTTCATAGAGCCAATCCTCAGAAGCTTGAAAAAGCTCATCTCTCGGGAAAGATTCTAAAATATGAATGAGTGTCTTACCATCATGCCATTGTTCAGAAAAACCAGATCGGACAATAATTCGAGAAACTTTTCGCCGTAAAAGAGGGATGTCTCGCGCGCTTCGATTATAGGCAACTGACGTAAAAAGCCCGATAAACATGTGTAATCCAATAACAGATCCCTTTTCATCAAAATGCTTAATCGTAATAGAATCCATTGGGTCTCGACGATGGACAAGAGAAGGCTGGGTTGTTTTCGTAATAATCAGAGAATCAGATTCAATAATATACTGCCTATTCCTGGGCGTCAGCTCAACTCCCTCAAAAATATGGGTGATGCTCTGCTTTAGAGGATTTCTCAAAATACCAAGCCCCTCTTGAGGAACGAGACTCTGTTCAATAGTTGGTTGTCCTCGAGCAACTTTATATTCGCAAAATCCTAAAAAAGTAAAATGATTGTTTTCAATCCACTCAAGAAAAAAAAGAGTTTCCTCTAGCTCATCTTTAGCAAGAGGAGGGGGATATTTCTTTAGCTCTTTAATTGCTGATTGAAGACGCTTTCTCATGGGTATCCAGTCTTCTACTGAAACTCTGACGTCTTCAAGAGCACGAGCAACTTCTTGCTCAAGAAGTTTGAGCTTTGTGGGAGGTAAAGGCTCTAAGATTTCACAATGAATAAAAGACTCATAATTTTCATTTTCATGATTTTCGTGATTGTGTTGCGTAACATCAATAAGCTCGTGATTTGTGTTACGTTTTACTTGCATCACAGGGTGAATAACCAAATGGATTGAATATCCTAAGCTATTAATGACTCCCGTCACTGAGTCTACAAGAAAAGGCATATTATCATTGACAATTTCCACAATGGTTTGAGGAATAGAGTTGTCATTGATCTCTCTCGTTTTTACATAGGCACGTATTTTAGCTTGTCCAGGCATTCGGACAAAACTGAAATTCCATATCTCATAAACAGAAGTAACTAAGGAATTGAGAGAGCTTTCAGTCAAATCCTCAAATGATACATTAGCGTAATAGCATTCCGCAAAGGTTTGCGCAGATTTTTGAAGAGTGAGAGGAACTTGCCGCTGGAGCATATGAGCAATATGGTCCAGAATTTTCTGCTTTTGTTTTTCGTCAGTCGATTCTCTTTCAGACATGAGCCTTCTCTCTTATTTTACTTTTACAGTATGACAAAAAAATTAAAGGACGCCAGAGATTTTGATAAAGAGATGAGGGAAAATTCAATTAAAACCACCTTACAAGTGGGTTATCCATTTTAGCCTTTGTCTCTTTTGATTCTTTAAATGAATTTGCCATGACTTGACTATAGTCTTGGGGATGTTAATGAATGATTAAACGGGGGAGACCCTGATGAATTTACTGGAGCGGGCGAAGGGATTTGAACCCTCGACCCCAACCTTGGCAAGGTTGTGCTCTACCCCTGAGCTACGCCCGCATTTGAATTGAGGGCTATCATACCGAGGATCCTCTCATTTTCAAGAAGAAAATACATACTCCTTTTTTTTAGCTTATTTTGTAGGAATGCTCACGCACTCTCCTGTCCACAAGACTAAAGAAAGAGCGATGGCCCACATGACGCATCCGATCAAAAAATCCAAGATTTTCCAAGATAGCGGCTTTTGAAAGAAAGATCTTAAGTAACTCGCTCCATAGCCCAATCCAAAAAACCAAACGAAAGAAGCAAATATAGCTCCTAAAGCGAAAAAAGGTCGTTCCGAAAGACAAAATTGAGCCCCAATACTTCCCAAAAGAACAACTGTATCCAAATATACATGGGGATTTAAAAGACTCAAAGCGAGGATCGTCGTAAGCGTTGCTTTTAAACTGGGGGGCTCACGACTTGTCTCAAGGTGAAGAGAAGATCGGAA
>JAKBAL010000339.1 GCA_021809225.1 Pseudomonadota bacterium
AACTATTACTCCCCCCAAAGGTTAACGGTGTCCCTCCGTTTAATACAAGATTACCAGAACCAACTATATCACCATTAAATGTGGCTGGTGGAGTGAACACTTCATTTTGCCCAATTGTAAGTGTATTATCTCCTAACCTAATAGTAGATCCACTTACACCCAAAAGAGCACCTATGGTTTGGTTAGTTCCTCCCAAATCATAGGCGGCATTTGTATTTGCAAGAATGAGCTTAGCATTGGGTGAAACATTCCCTTGGAGTGTCCCAGCAAGTACGTTTGTTACAGTGGAATAAGAACTCGGTACTCCTGACAATGTAACAGTCGCATTATTAGTTGCAATTATTGCTAAGCTACCAAACCCAAAAATTCCATTTTGGCTTGGGTTATAGGGTAAACCATTACTGCTTTGTCGTATAGTAAGAATGCCACTATTGCCAATAGAAACTCCATCCGGATATGACCCCAGAGTTGTTGTTGTCTCGGTAAATATTTGACCAGCAGGAATATCCAATGTTTGCCCTAAAATGGAGGTAGACTGCAATATAATTATTATATTTAAAAATATTATTATCTTTTTCATTTTATAGACCCTTTGACATATTTTTGATTCTTTTGCCGATTTAATGAGGTTAGATAAGAAATATTCATGGGGAACCCCTTCAAAAATAACTTTTCTTTTGAGTTCGCTGAAGAAACGTCATATCTTTTTTATCATTACTTCCAAGCAAACTCTTGCTTCATTTATCCTGCATTTATATAAAAATTGAGTTAATTTTTTGTTAATGAAGTCAGCTTTCTCTCGGCTGTTAAAATCCTAGGCTGCTCCTCTTAATAAACGCCAGATTATAGAAACGGGGTCCTCACAAGTAAGGAATGAGAGAAATCATGGTGATATTTTACATATTATGTTATTTTTTCATGACATAGAGGCCGGGGGCATCTCTTAAAACACGATACCCTTTTGTGGCATTTCCCATTGGAGGAAGAGCCTTTTTTTCTACTGAATGCTCAGCGAGCCATTTTTCCCAAATAGGCCACCATGACCCTTTATGATGGGGCGTTTTGTCAAACCATTCATCGGGAGAAAGATGTTTTCCTGATTTTTTATGGGTCGAGACCTGATAGGTCCGATGAGGGTGGCCTGGTTCACTAATAATACCAGCATTGTGGCCGCCACTTGTCAATAGAAAGGTAAGCTCTGAATTCGTAAAAAGATGGATTTTGTATACCGATTTCCAGGGAGAAATATGATCTTTTTGCGTGGCTACAACAAAAATTGGAATCTTAATATCCCCGAGCACAATGGGCCTTTCTCCTATTTTGAATTTGCCATTGCTCAACGTATTATATAGAAACAAGTTTCGTAGATATTCGGAATGCATCTTATAGGGCATACGTGTTGCATCCGCATCCCAGGCCATTAAATCAGTAAAATGAAGTTTTTTGCCCAAAAGATAGCGCTCAATCATTTTAGACCAGATCAGATCATATGAGCGCAACATATCAAATGTCCCCGCCATACGAGAGGAATCAAGGTACCCCTTATCCCACATGACGTCTTCTATGAAAGTAATTTGACTCTCATCAATAAAGAGAAGAAGTTCACCTGCTTCTTCATAATCAACTTGTGAAGCAAAAAGAGAAATTGTTTTTAAAAAATCATGCCCATCGCGACTCATAGCAGCAGCTGCTATCGTCAGCAATGTTCCTCCTAAACAGTACCCGACCCCATGAATTTTTCTTTTTGGAATGATGGCGGAAATAGCTTTTAACGCTTCGATAATCCCCAAATTTACGTAATCTTCAAAACCAAGATCGCGATCTTGAGACTCTGGATTTTTCCAAGAAACCATAAAAACCGTATGATTATTTTCAACAAGATACTTAACGAGCGAATTGTGGGGAGATAAATCTAAAATATAGTATTTCATAATCCAAGCGGGAACAATCAAGATTGGTTCAGCATAGGCATCTTCTGTAAGTGGTGAGTACTGAATTAATTCGATAAGGCGGTTTTGATAAATGACTTTTCCTTTTGTCACTGCGACGTTTGTTCCTACTTTAAACTTGTCCATCCCAACGGGAGGTTCTTTTTTTAAGAAACGAGTGACATCTTCCTTAAAATTATGAGATCCCTTCACAAAATTCTTTCCATTCAAACGAACAGTCGTTTCGACAACTTGAGGATTGGTCCAAGGAAAATTTAACGGTGACCACATATCTAAATATTGACGGGTGAGGAAAGGAAGAATAGCCGAATGATGTTGAGAAACTCCATGAACTGTGCTTGTCGCCTCAATCCACCACTCTTCTGCTAATAAGAAGGCTTGTTCATAAATATTATAAGGCCATGATTTCCAGCCTTTATACTCAAATCGTCTATCAGCGGGAGTTGGATTCGCACAGCATTCTGCTTTTACGCCGCTTGTAATCCATAACTCATAATCAAATAACTTAGCGCTTTTTTTCATAGCGCTTGCAAAAAGCGACAGTTGCTTACCAGGTGAAATGGCGAGATGCGTAAGCCAGTCGACATAAGCCCCCCCTACAGAAGCCGGCGATAAGGCCCAAAACTTGCCAAGTTGTGCATGAAATTCTCGATCAAAAACTGTTGTAAAATGATGATCTGATTGCGTAAAGGGAGTGGGAGACGTAGGCAAATCCTCAATATAGTATGAACTTTGATAAACCTCTTCCTCAGGCTCTATTTGTATAGACTTTTGTTCCTTTTTTTTCTTTGAAGTCATTCTCTGAATTTTTCCACTTTTTTGATATGCTTCATTATTTTGCAGCTCCTAAAACTATGGATACAGGTAATTTCTTAAAATTTTAATAATAAACCTCTGGTTTTTGAAAAAAGGATTTAACGGAAGTCGACCTTCTTTTAAGTGGAGGGCTTTTCACTAATTTCTTGAGAAGATTCTTGCGTTACAGATAAATTCTCCCATCGAACTATCGGAAACTTATGCTAATTTAAGAGATTGTCCCTTGCCTTGCCAAGAACCGTTTCACCTTGTCTTTTGATCTGTAAAAATTTTCAGTATTAAATTTTAGTCAATTATTAAGCTAGCAAGAAAAAATTCTCAAAGTATTTCACTCTATGAACGCAAACTCTTTTATAAGTTTTTTATATTCTTCGTTCTTAATACGCTTTTCCCTTTCTGTTAAAAATCTTAGAGTACGTGTTTGATTATTGAAAAGTATTTCATTTTTTTTTAAAGCCCCCTCTATTCCCTTAAAACTAAAATGACAATTAAAATAACCAGGGTCTTTATCGTTGAGTAAGTAGGCAACAATATCTTGATCTAATTTTTCTCTATACAGCTAACCCTGTATA
>JAKBAL010000340.1 GCA_021809225.1 Pseudomonadota bacterium
ACAATAATTCTAAGAATGTTTTTGGGAAATGATCCGATTGGCATTCAAGCGAGAGTAGGTGGTGTGTTCAATGGATGCCATAGGTTGTATCCCGGAAATCCCTGTTTTTGGATGTTCCAAAAAGGGGTTGCCGCCTTGATCAAAAAATTATAAAAATATGGACCAGAAACTAATCCCAAAAATAAAAATATAATTAGTCTTCATGTTTTGGGAACTTTTTTCTTAGAGCATAGAGTCAGAAAGAAGCTGTTGATGAAATTTGGATATGCCCGTGCTTCAAACAATGATCAAAGTCTGGAACTTCAAATCCAAAAGCTGAAAGATGCGGGTTGTGATGAAATTTTTGTGGAGAAGGTTTCGGGCGCCAAAGATGATCGAACGGAATTAAACCGTTTGATGGATAAACTACGAAAAGGTGATATCATTTGTGTAGTGCGTCTGGACCGCCTAAGTCAACGCACGATGAAGCTGATAGAACTCATCAATGGCCTTAAAGGGAAAGGCGTCGAGTTTGTGTCGTTGGAGAATAATATCGACACCACAACCTCTCTAGGAATGGTCCTTTTTAGTATGTGCGCAGCTTTCTCCGAAATGGAAAGCGAGCTTATCAGAGAAAGTGTAAAAGCCGGACTTGATGTTGCGCATAAAAAAGGTCGAAAAGGCGGGAGACCCAAAGCGCTTACCCCCACAAAACTTGAAACACTTCTCTTTCTTAAAAAATCAGGAGAGTTTTCTGTGAATCAAATATGTACCATGGCGTGTGTCACACGCTCTGTTTATTACAGAGCAATAGCTGAGTTAGCTTGATATAAAAAATACTACTGTGAGAACAGCAATTTTTATCAATAGGGTATTTACTGGAAATGTCCAAAAGGATTTTAAAGTAGCTCATGATAGCAATTATTGAAGCTTATAAATCAGGGTTGTTTCGCTCACAGAACTGGCTACCCAATATCATTGCGGGGATTACTGTAGGGATTATTGCCTTACCTTTAGCTATGGCTTTTGCTATTGCATCTGGAGCAAAACCCGAACAAGGAATTTATACTGCCATCATCTCTGGTATAGTTGTTGGGCTTTTTGGCGGAAGCCGAGTTCAAATTGCAGGCCCTACGGGAGCTTTTATCGTTATCCTTTCTATGATTACCGTCAAATATGGGATCGAAGGCTTGCAGATAGCCACTCTAATGGCAGGATTTATTTTAGCCTTCATGGGAATTGCAAAATTAGGAAATATTATTAAATTTATTCCTGATCCTGTTATTATGGGATTTACAAGTGGAATTAGTGTAATTATTTTTGTTAGTGAATGGCAGGACTTCTTTGGTCTTCCAAAACTTCCCCATCATCTCGTTCACTTCCATGAAAAACTTCTCTTTCTTTTAAATAACTTTCCAAATTTAAATTTGACAACAACAACCCTTGCTTGTGTGAGTTTGTTTATAACGATTTTTTCTTCGAGACTTCGAATGATTAAGCACATTCCTCCTCCATTGATAGCTTTGGTTATTGTTACGAGTATTCAATCTATTTTTCAATTCTCTGATGTAACAACTATTGGCTCCGTTTTTGGTAAAATTTCTCAAGAACTGCCTGCTTTTCATTTTCCAACTCCCTCTTTTAGCGAGGTCATTGAACTCATTGGTCCTGCGTTTACAATCGCGTTTTTAGGAGCAATTGAGTCACTTCTTTCTGCTGTCGTTGCGGATGGAATGATGGGGACACGACATAATTCTAATCAAGAGTTGATTGGACAAGGTCTTGCAAACATTGTTTGTACCCTCTTTGGGGGCTTTGCTGCAACAGGGGCTATTGCGAGAACAGCAACAAATGTTCGCAATGGTGGTAACAGTCCGCTTGCAGCGGTCGTTCATTCTCTTGTCCTCCTTTTTGTTATTTTATCCTTAGCTCCTTTTGCACAGTACATTCCTCTTTGTACGCTAGCCGCAATCTTACTTGTAGTGGCATACAATATGAGTGAAGTTCATCACTTTTATTATATGCTGCGGCACGCCCCAAAAAATGACGTTCTTATTCTTGTCGTAACCTTTATTCTCACTGTCTTTGCAGACCTTGTCGTAGCCGTAAATGTAGGGGTTATCCTTGCTCTTTTTTTATTTGCACGACGCATGAGTCAATCTGTGACCGTTGAACAAGAAACCCCTGCTAGCCTTCAAGAAGAATTAAGCCAATTAAAACTTACCACCATTCCCCTAGAAATTATTATCTATAGTATTCAAGGTCCTTTCTTTTTCGCAGCCGCAGAAACACTAGAACGCACATTAGCCGTGACACATACTGACCCTAAAGTTCTTATCTTTCGTCTTAAAGGTGTCCCTTTTATGGATGTTACAGGATTGCAGACCTTTCAGGAAATCATCGAACAACTTCATAATAGAGATATTGATGTATTACTTTGCGAAGCTAATCCACGCGTATGTCACAAATTAAAGAATATGGAAATTTTTCAATGGGTTTATGGGGGTCGTGTATTTACAACCGCAACAGAAGCTTTGCAAATTATTTTAACACAATATAAATATGAGTTCTTTTAAGAAAATGCAAGAGCATTGCCACACAAAGGTTAGCTCCTAATTTAAAAGCAATAAATTCTCTCTACACGAGGATCTTCAAAACTTTTTTTCTTCCTTATGTGCAATTTTTACATACTTACTGGCTTAATACTTTGAAGGCATATAGTAGCCAGAGCTAAAAGACATTGGTACATTTGTAAAGTTTGACGTAAAAAAATAATAATTGAAATAAAATTAGAGAATATTTTTACTCAAGAAATCCAATGTTTCGTCTACAAAATAATTAATTGGTTTTATTACACCTGAGAGAGTAGAGAGAGTTAAAAATGGTTTTCTTGGACACACTCAATCATTAGGGCTTTGCATCACAGAAATATAAATTATAACTTAACCTATTCTTTTTTAAATTATAGGAATATTTTCAACTCTTGAGAGAGAATTAAATAACTTGACTTTCTTAAAAACAAATTTTACATTAGACATACGATCATAATAAGTAAAAAGGAGCGCGTATGAAAATTAAAATAGAATTTTACTTCGTCGCCTTGTTTCTTGCACTTAGCTTAAACAGCCCAGTGATGTCGGGGCATGTTTTAGATGGAACGAAGGTTGTTAGCGATGAGGATAATGAGTGGCTTAGGGGGGAAGGGGTTGTCTCAACTAGCAAATTTATTCGACAAGCTCGTGCCTTAGATCCAGAAGAGCTTGCAGAAATTGATACTTTGAATCTTCAAGGCACTATGCTTTATACGGTAGGCCTTAAAAAAGTTGCGGAAGAACTCCTTCCTTTTCTTCCTAATC
>JAKBAL010000341.1 GCA_021809225.1 Pseudomonadota bacterium
GCAGCAATCCTACCCGTAGTCCGTGCATGTAAAAGGCATGCGAGGACATCCATTTCTCGATGGGTAAAATGAATACCTTCCACAACGGTTAGATGCCTTAAGTAGATGGCTTCTGGAAAGAAAAGAACGCCATTTTCCATAAATTCTGTTCCTTAAAACGAAGTTTCCCAATGTTCTCACTCCGTCCTTGCACAGGGTCGCATTGAACTATGACCAGCTTTTTAGTAACCCCTAAAGTCCTTTTGAGCGTCCTTATCGGGCCGCTCTTTTTTATTCTTTTTTTATTATTAAGTTTACTCCTCTAAACTTAAGGAAACAACTGATCTATTTCTTTGTCTTTTTTTTCGTTTCAATTGCTTAGCCATCAATCTTTAGGAAGGACCTCCTATGCTTTTTAGGATGTCCTTCCTATAATTCTTAGGAGGTGATTCCTACACATTTGAGGGTACGCTTCCTATGCCTTTTAGGAGAAATCTCCTTTCATTTTGAGGATAGGAATGAAGGAATTTTTTCTTATGCTGAGGGAGTATCGACTCAAGGACCATTTTTCTTTCAGGAAATGTCCATTTAAGGGTATTCATCCTAAGAATGCTCCCTTGAGGCAAGATACTTAAAAATAGAAAAACAGAAGGCTCATACCAGACACACGAGTAAGGGGGATATGATTTAAGGGCTTAGCAGTTGATTGAAACATCTCTACGGGTAAGCCAGGAGGGTATTTCATCAACATCGAATTCAATCCTCAAAAATTGAAGGTGTTGTCTGAGAAGAGCTTATGAGAAGCGTACTTAAAAAGGGAGGAAATCAATGGAAACGTAATCATTAACAAAATAAGTCGCACCTGTGGTCACTTTGCAATCTCCACAGGTGCAGAATACAGGACTTATGCGAAGGCCTATATGTAAGGGAGTTTATTTTACTTTTACTGATTTGTCTATTTATTTTTTTATATTTATTTATCTCTGTTTTATCTTGTTTATTTCTTGTTTCTCCCAACATAGCCCTCGTTTTGAGGAAGGCCTTTACTTTCAATAAGCTCAAACTTTTTTTAAAAAAAGAGAGTGTGTGTCTGCGTATATATAACGTTGAATAACGTTGTATAGAGTTGTAAAACGTTGGATAACGTTGTATAAGTTATTGAAAGTTATGCATTTTTTCTGAAAAAAGTGTTGACAGCCCCTCTTGTTAGCACTATCTTATAATCAACTGGGAAAGAGCTTTGAGGTTTCTCAAAAGCCCTTTGAAAGGAAAATATAATGGCATTAGATGCATCAGATTTATTAACACCAGAAGAACTTGCAGAACGTTGGCATGTAACGCCAGAGACGTTACGTTTCTGGCGATATAATGGGAAGACGCCCCCTTATATGAAACTCAATGGCCCTGTTCTCTATCGTTTTGGAGATATCCTTCAATTTGAAAAAGAGTGCCTACGACGCCATACCGCTGACAACGTTCTGGTTAATGGAGTGGAGGGCAAGATGGAAGTGTAATGAAGTAAGTACTTGGCTGGTTAGCTAATTGGCTTACCAGTGCACTAAGCACCTGTGAGGATCGTCGAAAATAATCACAGGTGCCCTAATACCAAAGAACCTGTAAAGGCCTTTATGTCTGTAAGTTTATTCTTCCTGTACATAAAAGTCTAGAGCATTCGTAAAGGTCTTTGCTGGTTCAATAACAATACAACCTTAAGCCTTCTTGAAAGAGGAGGCTTGGGGAGATGAACCAAAAGGACTTTGTATGCTTAAAATTATTGAACCACAAACTCATGAATTGCACAGCGAAAGGATAAACTCTCTTCTTGGTCTTTTAAAGATTTACCAGAACTTTTATATCGATCCAGAAGCTCAGGACAGAGCCACGTTCGTCATCGCTGAAGATGATAAGCGGGGTGTTTATGGCGGAGCCGCTCTCTATCCTCACCACATTTTCTCTTTTCCAGAATCCATGTCAGAGGAAACAGACGAGAACATTTTGGACAAAATGTTTTCCAGCCTTCACCTTAAAGGTGTTCAGCCAAAGGCAAAAGAGTACTGGACAGCCAGAATATGTCTTTGTCTTGGATATGATAGGACAACTCCTCTTCGTGAAACAGCTGAACGTGAAACAGCTGAACTTTATCGCTGTTTTTACCACAAGCTTTACAAAGCCTTTCGTTATTTTGGAGAAAAGGAAAATCTCGAGTATCTCAGCTTTACACTTCGCGCTTCTGATACACACGTTAATAATAACCTGCGTCTACTTACTTATCAAACCTGGCCCTCTCTTTTAGAGGTCCAGCAATCCGATAACGGCTTTCATACCTATCTCCATGGCATCCTCTCCTTCAAAGAAGCTGCTTTGAAAGAAAGTACTTTAAAAGCAAGCCATTCTAAAGTGAGGTCTTTTAAAAGAAATGGTTTGAAACCCGAGCAATATCCCCAGAAGGCAAATCTATATCCGTCCTATCTTCTAAACTCTAGACCTGAGTTCTCTTCAAATGAATGGAGGCCCTTATGATGCAACATTCTTTCTCACAGAATAGGCAAATGTGTAGAGCTGACCTAGAGGGAACACAATTTACCGAGGAGCTTCTGCCATATCATCCTTTTGATGACGAAGAAGCAGTAGGCTCTCACAAAGAATTAGTGACACTTACTGAGTGCAACCCCGAGGATAGTCCGACGGCACCCATCCAGTGTCATATGGATAATCCCTCTTCCTCATACCTTCCGAGGGGGAGGGATAAGTCTAGAGAATCAAGAGTTTCCTTGATTCGTATGGAATTTGTAGAACTTACAAATGACCCCCTCATTGCAGCTGTCCTCAATCAATTAGTGTATTGGAGTCAAAGGGTTTCAGACTTTGATCTTTTTTGGAGAGAGGAGGCATCTTCCTCTCCTGATGGAGCTTCCCCTCAATATGGCTGGTTTTATAAATCAACCAGTGAACTACTTGAAGAAACAATGGTTCGTGTAACGCCAGTTACCATGCGGCGGTATTTGAACTTTCTGACGGAACAGAGATGGATTCAAACACGTGTTAACCCTCGGTATAAATGGAATCGCACCCCTCAATATCGTGTGAATCTCAGAAAGCTGTATATCGATCTTCAAGCCCTTGGTTTCAAATTACCTGGGTTCCCCCATAATGTTCTTTTCTCTCCTCCTCAAAAGGAAGGGGAAGAAAAAAATGTTTCTTTGAGCGATCAAAATTTACCTTTCGATGAGAACAAAAATTTACCTTCGAGAGAAACAAATTTTTACTCTCGAGAAGAAAAAAATGATCGCTCTAATACAGAGATTATAACAGAGAATATAAACAAAGAGCACACACAGAGAAAGCGCGCGCGC
>JAKBAL010000342.1 GCA_021809225.1 Pseudomonadota bacterium
CCATTGTGGCTGAAACGTTTCCAACAAATATTAGAGCCACAAGTGTGGCATTCTGTTGGAATTTCACTGCCATTGCCTTTGGAGGTGTCGCTCCCATTTTGTCAATGTGGCTCATCCAGAATGCTGGAGGCGTAAGTGCTGTCGCTTATTATTTAATGTGCGCTTGCACAATTACAATTGTGAGTACCCTTTATGCGCTCATTAAATTCAAACCTTCTAACAAAAGTATGTTTGAAACCCCATCGACCATAACGGCTAACTCTGTTTAATTTTAGTTTTGGGAGCCTAAAACCCGAAAAATTGGGAACTTGAACTTTTTCCAAAGGTGGCGTAAACAGGATTGACTCATCGGGGTGCTCTTATCGGAAGAGCTGAGATTAGACCCGTGAACCTGATCCGGCTCATACCGGCGGAGGAAATGAGATGTTAAAATATCTACTCACCTTTGTGCTGTTCATAACCACCTCTTCCCTTTATGGAAAAGAAATCCTCACCGTTTATACCCACTCGGCTTTTATGTCTTCTTCTTATGGGCCGGGGATTCATTTAAAGGAAGCTTTTGAGAAAATATGTGATTGTGAGATTCACTATGTTGTCCTTGACACAATTCCACTCGTCATAAACCGAGTAAACTTTGAAGGAGAAGAAACAAAAGCAGATGTTATTCTCGGTCTTGAGGACATTGGGTTGGACGTTTCTCATGTTGATAAACTTGTTCCATATGCCTCTCATTGCTTAGCCTTTGTCTATGATTCTCAGAAAATTCCCAACCCTCCCAAAACACTTGATGAACTTATTGATTCTCCTTACCGGATTATTCTCCAAGATCCGCGAAGTAGCATCACCGGGTTAGGGTTTTTGGTGTGGATGAAAAAGGCTTATGGAGATGATGCGCCCCAAAAATGGAAAACGTTAGCCTCTCATGTCTTGACGTTTGCGAAAGGCTGGACTGAAGCCTATGCCCTTTTTAAGCAAGGAGTTGCACCGATTGTTTTTAGCTACACTACTGACTCGCTCTACAATGAACTGGAAATAGGAAAATCGCATCTTAAAGCTCTCCATTTTCCTGAGGGACATCTCTGCTCAAATATTTACGCCGGTAAATTAAAAACAACTAAGCACACAAAGCTTGCGGATCAATTCATCTCTTTTCTTCTTTCTCCGGAGGCTCAACACTTGATTGCTATATATGGGTGGATTTATCCGAAAGGAGAGATACCAAAATCATGGATAAAGGCAGAAAACTATTTGCCCCAACCTTCCTGGATTTCTTATACTTCACAAGACGTCAAGGATTTTCAAAAAACTTGGATTCAGGAATGGGTTGAGGGGCTCATCCAGTGAATTACGTCTTTTATGTCTTCTGGTTTACGCTCAAGCAAGCCGCCCTTTCAACTCTTTTTACAATTCCTTTGGCTGTTTTGATAGCACGAGCCATTGTATGGAATCACAGATGGTGGCCTGCACGGGTTTGTTTAAAGCTTTTGGGCCTGCCCTTAATTACGCCGGCACTCGTTGGGATTTTAGGGTTTATCACTCTGACGGGTGGGTTCTTTAATATTTACAGCCTTGCTGGCATTGTGGGTGTCCATGTTGTTTTTTATAGCCCATGGATAGCGCTTCTTTTGGTGAATGCTTGGCGATTGATTCCAGAAGAACATTACCGACTCGCGAGCCAACTTCATTTTTCCTCAAGGCATACCTTTTATTTCATAGAATGGCCCCAGCTCCGTAAATCCTTGGCTGAGATAGCCTGGATTTGTTTTTGTTTCTCTTTGAATAGCTTTACAGCGGTTATGGTGTTAGGAGGAGGTCCCCAAAAAACAACCCTCAGTGCAGGGCTCTATCATTCTCTTTTCTTTTTTTATGATTTTGAACAAGTCGCTTATTTTGTGAGTCTCCAGCTCATCCTCACCTTAAGTTTGGCAGCAGGTACTATTTTATTAAAAGCGCTTCCTCATGGAGCTTCTCTAAAGAGACCTTCCTTGCCGGATCTTAAAGATTCTGCACAAAAGCCTTTCGTTTGGGTCGGTTTGGGCCTCATTTGTCTTCCTTTGGTTGTGATTTTGGGTCCTTCTTTAGCCTCCCTATCCTCGACTTTCCAAAGTTCGTTGTTATGGCAAGCCTTAAGAAAAAGCCTTACGTTAGCTATTTGTTTAGGGTCCTTGACCGCGGTCATTTCTCTATGCCTTGTGTTGAGTGGAAGGCAAAGTCTAAAGTACTTTGCTTCTTTTCATTTCTTGTTTCCATCAACTCTCTTGGGCGTTCTTTTATTCTTTCTTTCCCTTAAAATGCCCCATATGTCGCAAGAGTTCTTCATGGGAGTGATGCAAATTCTTCTGATTCTCCCTTTTACCTTTCTCGTCTTGGAAAGAGCTTATCGTACGCTCGAAACTACCTATGGTTCGACGGTATTAAGTTTAGGTTTCTCTCCATTCCAAAAGTTTTCCTTGATTCAATGGCCTTTGTTAAAAAAACCCTTTGCAACAGCATTAGGTTTGGGGAGTGCTCTTTCCGCTGGGGATTTTCCCTCATTAGCCTTCTTTGCAAACCCCGATTGTCCTGGACTTGCAGGTCTTTTTTATCAGCAAATGGGAAGGCATTTCGAAAAATGTATGGGCACAGCTTTCATATTGCTGCTTCTTTGTTATTTTCTTTATCAACTTCCTCATTGGATTTTAAGAACTCATGATCGGACTTAAGCTAGATAATCTCATTTTTCAACGTCCAGGGTTTGCGTTAGATGTTTCTGCTTCGCTTCCTAAGGGATCGAGAACCCTTCTCGTAGGTGCAAGTGGAGCCGGTAAAAGCACACTTTTATCTTTAATTGCGGGGTTTTTGACGCCTCAAAAGGGTGCGATTTTATGGAAAGGAGAGGATATAACTGCTCATTCTCCTCAAATGCGACCTTTTACGCTTCTCTTTCAAGACCATAACCTTTTTCCCCATTTAACGGTGTGGAATAACGTAGCGCTTGGACTCAAGCCTTCCTTGAAACTGAATGATGATGAAAAAGAGAAAATTCAAGACATTTTAACCAAAGTTGGGATTTCTGCTCTGAAGGAACGGTATCCCTTTGAGCTTTCAGGAGGAGAAAGGCAGCGAACTGCGCTGGCACGTAGTCTTTTGCGACAAAGGCCTCTCTTGCTGCTTGACGAACCCTTAGGACCTTTAGGGCCTGGTTTAAGAAAAGAACTGTTAGAGCTCCTCAACTACATTTCGAGTGAGTTTGAGCTAACTCTTCTTCTCACTACTCACCAGCCCGAGGAAGCCATTGATCTTGCAGATCACATGCTTTTCCTTGAAAAAGGGCAAATTTTA
>JAKBAL010000343.1 GCA_021809225.1 Pseudomonadota bacterium
TTCGAAGTCTTCCTAGAGATCCACACGGAATAAGAAAAACAAATGTGATGTGCTCCAAAGTCATTAAAATATAGTAAACCGTATTAAATAATTTTTCCCTGTTTAAGGGCAGATTTAAGATTCACAATACCTGCTCCGAAGAGAGTTCGGGGAAGGTTTTTTCCATTTAAAGAGATTTTTCGTGCTGACGTTAAAAGAAGCTGAACAATGTCCTCCGCCTTATAATGAGGGAAAGCTTCTTTTAAAAGACTTGCGGCTCCCACGACCATAGGTGCCGCCATTGATGTCCCTGATTTTTCACCAAATTTTCCCCCTGTGATGGTGGAAGTGATGTGCTCACCGGGAGCAGTGATGAAATACGTTTGTGCCATTTGATGGGAGCTTTTCCCTGGAAAATTACTAAACTCAGCTAGGGTTTCAACCCCATTTTTATAGGAAGATGCTCCAGCTAAAAGAAGGCGCCCTTCCATCAAGGGATGATGAGCCAATTCAACGAGGCTTGCAGTGTATGCATTTTGCATCAAAGGGCTCCCTTCATTTCCGGATGCAATAACAATGAGTTTTCCTGCTTTAGCAAGCTGAATGAGGGCTGTGCGGACATTGGGACTCAGCTCTCGTCCTGTGTGACTCAAGCGCATAGAAATGTTTACAATATGGGCAGAACTTGAAGCGGCTATCTGAAGGGCCTTCACAAACGCTTGATCTCCGCCAAAACAACCAACTTTGATAGGGATAATGTTAACTTGAGGAGCCAGACTTGAGATAATGCCTGTGACATGCGTTCCATGACTTTCAAACAAATATCTACCATTCTCAAAAATAAGTGTTTCTGAAATATCCTGGGACCTATTATTTGTATTATAGCGATATGAGCTAAACCGCTCTTTAAGAGAGGTGTGTGAAGAATCAAATCCTTCATCAATGACCGCAACAGCAACACCTTTTCCGTCTAAGTGCTGTTCATGGGCATGAGGAACTTCAATCACAGAATGAGGCGAAAAAGAAAACTTTTTCCAAACTCCCTGCCCAACAAACCCCAGGAAAACAATACAACACAACCCATAAATAAAACGGTAAAACATACAGTACCTCTTAGCCCTTAAGCCCTTAGACTTCTTGAAAATGGGGCTTCTTTTAAGAAAAAACAAGTGGCAATCATTTCTTAATAAGAATAAAATTAGAGAACTATCCACCACGTTGTGTCCTTGGCGAGGAATGCTAAGATTCTCTTGAAAATCAAGCGCTTTTAGCCCAAGAGCTTTCCCTTGCGGAAGCAAGGGATGAGATGCCGTATGGAAAAAGCAGTGAATACTTATGCGTCTTCTAAAGACACTCTAAGAAGCTATGAAAACAATGCCTTAAGAGCCGCACGATTGACTTTAACGGGATAGCGAACCCGTAACGCATTTAAATATCCAATCACCAAGTCGTTTTGATAGTTCTCTAAAAGCTTTTTCTTAAAAGAAGCCATTTTTTCTTCCTTAATTTTTGGAGTAGGAGGAATAATGGTATTTAAGACAACAATCACAACACCTTGAGGAGTCAGTACTTTATCCGCATGTCCTGGAGTTAGGGAAAAAACAAGATTCTTCACTTCATCTGAAACCGTAGGAGAAGGGCTGGACAAAGAAAGGCTCGGTAAAAGAGTCATTAAGGATATTTTTCGATCCCCTTGATTGAAAGATTTTACATAGCTTTCAGCTTTAGCCTGAGCAGCTTTAAGTTGTTCATATTCTGTCCATACCTTTAAGACACGATCTTTAATTTCTGGAAGGGGTTGAAAAGAAGCTGGACTGACTTTATCAACCCGAACCATGTAGTACGCTCCATTACGTGCTTGAGAAAAAGGACTATCTGACGCTTCTTCAAGACTAAAGGCTGCTTGGAGAATTTCTTGTGTAAGTTCCTTATTCTTGGGCAATTGTGGGGCCGGAATATCCATTCGATCAAGACCTTTTTCATCCACTCCATTGAGTTTAATAAGTTTAGCTCCTTTAACACTAGGGGCAAGCTCTTCAAGGGTAGCCCCCCCTGCAATTTTGTCATCCAAATCTTGAGTTATCTGGAAAATATTCTCCATAGCTTTTTCTTTTTGGACTTCAGCAATGACCAAAGGCCTAACTGTATCAAGTGGCTTCTTCTTAAAAGTTTCCAATTTTGCCTCATAGGTTGCTTTTATTTCCTCTTCAGTTACAGGAATTTCTTTAGCAATATCAGCAGGATCAATCACAAGAGCTGTAATTGTTCTAAGCTCGGGAGTTTTAAACTCCTTTTGATGTTTTTTGTAAAACGCTTCTAAAACATCATTGCTGGGAGGCGAGGGCAAAGGCATTTCCTTAGGAGATATAACAAGCATTGCCGCTTGCCGGTATTGATACTGAGAATCAAAGAGGCGATCAACAATGTCATCGGGAAGGTAAGCCCCTACCATAATAGCATTCATAAGCTGTTCACGGGTAAGTTCATGGCGGACCTCCTCAATAAATGAATCTTCTGAGATACCGTTGGAACGCAAGACTTGAGCAAAGAGGTTGCGATCAAATATGCCTTTTTCATTCTGAAAGGCTTTAAGGGACTGAATTTGATGACGAAGCGTTTCGTCACTGACAGTCAGACCTAAATGTTCTGCTTCTAGATTCAAAAGAATTTCTTGAATCAATTGGGTCAAAATGATTTGAGGTAACTCTGTTTTCAAAATCTCCTCTCGCGTCATCGCCTCTCCTGTTTGGGCCATAAAACGCTGAGCTTGTTGTTGTACTTTTTCAGCAATCTCATATCGACTGATCGATAAATTCCCAACCTCTGCAACTACGGCATTGGGATCGTGGGGTCGGAACCAACTCCCCCCTCCAAAAAAAGCGATAAAGCTTAAAGCCACAATTGCGAGAAAGACTTTCGCAATGCGGGATTGAGAAAACTTTTGTAATTCCTGAATCATCATTAACCGTCATTTGATTTCATTTCAGGAGATCGTACAGAATCTTGAACAAACCTGCAAGATAAGAACCTTGACGCATGATTCACATTTCTGTACTTGAAAGAGGATGGATGGGTGGCCGAGCGGTTGAAGGCACCGGTCTTGAAAACCGGCAAACGTGAGAGCGTTTCGTGGGTTCGAATCCCACCCCATCCGCCATTTTCTTGATATTCCCATCAAGAACTTTTCCCTCTATGGGACACTCATGGGACATTAAGAGGCAACAGACGGTCATAATGTGAGCCCTTGTGGACATAGGCCTTTGCGCCAAAAGAAGGACGCTTTTCTCTAAAACGCTCTCCCAAATGTCCCACAAATTCTTGGGTGATATAGCTTCGATAAT
>JAKBAL010000344.1 GCA_021809225.1 Pseudomonadota bacterium
CTTTCGTCACTCATTTTTTGAGTACAAAGCAAGAGACCAAAGGGAGAATATGAAAGCAATGAATGTAAAAAATAGCGTAGGTAATAAAACGAAAGATTTCTGTCTTTCATCTCTTAAGCCTGAAGAGAAAATTCTTATAGGAATAGGCGTTCTCTTTCTTATTATTATTCTTGGCTCTATTTATCTTGCAAACACATTTTTTTCTTCTCTAAACCAACCTATGCCTTTAGAAACAATGTTACAACATCAAAAAATTGCAAATGAACTCGATGAGGATTTTAAAAAAATCTTCCGAGAGGTAGGAGAAGACTTTAAAAGAATAGACGAAGCCTTTGAGGAAAACCGAAGAAGAAATGATGCAGCTTTCCAGCAAGCAGTGGGGAATTTTCAGGATCGCTTTGAAAAAAAACAAGAAATCTTTAACAAAAAGCCGTCTCCAACTCAGAGTATAAAGTTCACAGAAAAAGGACCTGCTTCTTAATGAGTGAATATGAAAAAAGCGTCTCTATCCAAAGAGGAAGTTTCAGTGATGACCTTAGGACATAAAGTACTTCTCCTCATTGTATTCTGGTTAGTCTAACCGTCATCACCTTCTTATGGTTTGTAAATCGATTTAACCATCATGCAACTCATTTTAGAGCTTCCTTAACTCATGACAAAGAGACATTAGAAGCTGTTCGTGATCAGTCTTTAAAAAAGCTCAGTGAAGAAGCAGAACAGCTAAAAGAACAAACCAGAGACCATCTTCACAAGGTGGAAGAAGGCCTCCTCAAACAAAGACAAGAGGCAGAAGCTTTTAACGAAAACTTCTCCCAACGACAAACTCAATTTTTTGATAAAATGGATAGCTTTTTAGGGGGAAAGAAAAACTCCTCAACAACTAAGCCTACTCCTGAGGAATGAATGACTTTTATTACGAATGGCAAGGCCCAAAAAATGAAACAATGCTTAACGTGTACTAAAAAGTAGAGGATTAAAAAATGACAAGAAAACTCTCACCTCATGATAGACTCTCCAGATCTTTAATGACAACCCCTAAAGTTGCTAAAGAATTTTTTAAAACAAACTTACCAGAGCACATTAAAAAGGCCGTCAATTTTTCTTCACTTGAGCTAAAAAAAGAAAGTTTCATCGACGATAGCTTAAAGCTTCAGGTCGCCGATTTCTATGAACGTTATTACGCGCTTTCTCAAATCAATTGAATAGATCATCCTTACAATTTACCTAAAATTGTAATTTTGTAAAATCAAGTTAATATAATAGAAAATTGAGCTGGTTTGCTGGAGATTATATGCTTGGAGTTGGCGATTAATTTCATTCAACAGCTTTGATCAAAGACCGCGTTCATTGTGAAGGCCGCTAAAACGACAAAACGTTGTTTCATCCGGAGCATCTCTATCAAATCCAGTAAAGGTCATAAAGTCAAGGAAAAAACGCAAGCTTCTTCAAAATCAGGGTCGCTTAATGAATGGCCATGTCTGAAGTTGTGAGAATAAGAGAGAGAGGACGAGTCAAATAGCCTCCATCTTATGTATCGCTCCAAGAACGGTTACGACAAATTTTCGCAACATTATGTTAAGGTTTGATTGCAATTCTCAAAAAGGCATCATCAATTTTATTGAACGGTTTCATAAGCTTCACATATTGAGAGAGTATTACTCAAACTTACTTAACCCGAGTTAAAAAATTACAGCATATCTATCATACCAAAATGAAGTTCACGGCATTCATTCTTAAAAACCAGTTTAAAGAAACAGGAGAGATTCAAATTTTATGGCGAAAGTTTGGCGAAAATTTATTTTTATGATGTCATAGACAAAGGTCCCCCAGCCAGAAATACTGAAGGAAAGAGCCTGGTGGAGGGAGCAGGATTCGAACCTGCGTAGACGTACGTCGGCAGATTTACAGTCTGCTGCCTTTGACCGCTCGGCCATCCCTCCGCACCAACACTTTAAAAGGGTGATAAGAGATTTAGCAGCTTCTGTCAATGAGGAAGTACAAAACATTCGTAGAGGTAAATGGTGGTGTCTCATCACCACTGCACCTTCAATATTGTTAAATTAAGAAGAAAACCCCATCTATCCGCGATAAGGAATCGATAAAATTTTATATAATGTTTGCCTGTTTAAGCTCTGCAATTTGTGTTGAAGATAAAAACTCAGCCAAAACACCTTGCGTGTGCTCCCCCAACTGCGGAGGTCGCCTGTGATAAGTCACGGGAGAATCAGAAAGATGGAGAGGTGACGCCACAGTTTTTAAATCACCAAAAGATTGCGCAATGTCACGCGATTTAACTTGGGGATCTTGAAAGGCTTCTTCTAAAGTATTCACAGGCCCTATGGGAATTCCAATTTTTTCAAGGTTTTCCAACCAATAAACTTGAGGCTTTTCTTTAATAATTTTGTTCATTTCCTCAATAACTTCTTCACGGTGACGAACACGCGGATCATTATGAAGATAATGAGGATGGGAAAGAAGATCCTCTCGACCAACAAATCGACAGAATTTTTCAAACTGAGCGTCCGTTCCAATCGCGATGATAACAAATCCATCTTCAGCTTCGAAGGTCCCATAGGGAACAATATTAGGATGACCATTACCAACACGTGGCGGGGATTTCCCCTCTAAAAGATAAGACTGGGCAGCAAAGGATAACAGAGCCATACATGAATCCAAAAGAGCCATATCTATAAATTGCCCTTTCCCCGTCCGTGTCCGTTGAAAAAGAGCCGCTAGAATGGCCATTGCGCTATACATCCCTGTCCCAATATCAGCAATGGAAATGCCGGCACGCAGAGGAGTTCCCTCTGGTTCCCCAATTAAACTCATCAAGCCAGAAAGACCCTGCACTTGAAAGTCATACCCGGGGCGATGAGCATAAGGCCCTGTTTGACCAAAGCCTGTTATCGAGCAATAAATAATATCAGGCTTAATCTTTTTGACATCCGCATATCCTAAACCGTAACGCGTTAAAAATCCCTGTTTGAAATTTTCAACAAACACGTCGGATTTTTCGATAAGACGATGGGCAATCGCTAATCCTGCAGGTTTCGTAAAATCAAGCGTTACAGAACGTTTATTCCGATTACAACTTAAATAATACGCGCTTTCTTTTGTCTCTTGCCCTGTTTCATCTTTTTCAAAAGGGGGCCCCCACAATCGCGAAACATCTCCCACCAAGGGTCGTTCGATCTTAATGACATCCGCACCCAAATCACCCAAAATTTGGGTGCAAAGAGGACCCGCCAAAACACGGGTCATATCAAAAACGCGAATACCGTCGAGGGCTTTCAATCTTATTTGAATCCTAATAG
>JAKBAL010000345.1 GCA_021809225.1 Pseudomonadota bacterium
TAGGCAAACCACAAGGTCGTGATGCCGAACTCAATAAAATGACTTATCCTGCAGTGGTGGGCTTAGACAAAGCCTGTGAGATGCGCGAAGCATTATATCAACAAGGTATGGCCGCACTGAAGCCTATCACGTTAGATACCTCGCGGTTGCAGGATCTGCTGACCTTTGTGGTGAGACGCGAGAGTTAAATTCTTTCCTATTTTTTCCTTTAAAATCCGAGTAAAATCAGCTGGTTGCAATTCTTAAGAAAGCCTTAAGCTCCATATGTTATAACGATTGATCGGAAACATATGAATATCCCTAATTTTAAAGGGAATCGCGAGGTAAATAATATGGCTAGTGTAGCAGATGCTGTGATATCAATAGATAAGATAGATGAGATATATACTCGTCATATTATCGATAATGAACCCCAACTTCTTCATGAATTCAAAGAGAATCTAGCGGCTAATTGTAAAGCATTGGTGGAAATAGGTGCTATCAATTTTAGAACGACAATTCAATTTAAGGAAATATGCAAATTACTCAATCAATACTGCGCGAAAGTAGAAGAGATTAGGGAAGAGTTACTAACTAAAATCGAAGAATATAATATATTTTTTAGGGTTATTGGGGACTTAGATTCTGTGCTTAGAGACTATGCTAAACAACCTGAACTTACACAGACGGAATTCTCTAAAGCTATTATAGAATCATTCGCGAACGATCGAAAGACTAACATACAGAAAATGGCCTTAGAAATAGCTCCAGCAGTCGATACACTATACAAATTGTTAAAAAAATATTCGGTTGATGGTACTATTGAAGCAACCTACGTTGAGCAAAAAGTAGATGAAGAATCTTCTGATGAAGATTTAGAGGCAAAGATTGCTTTTAAAGCAAAGATTGCTGAGCTTTTAGATAAAGAACCAGAAAAAATTATCCTTAAGGATCCAAAAGCCGTATCTTTGAGTAAAAAGATTGTTTTTACAGAAGAGGTACACTTAAAAGATAGAAAAGACCAATTTAAACATTATGCTCCTTATATTATATTGAATAGTCATCTTGAGAAAGTTAGAGCAACTACGATACACCCCAGTTTTTATTTATACTTAAATGAGAAGTCGGAGCTCACTGTCTTAGTTATACACAGCAAAACAATAAATGAAACCATTCATTTGAGCTCTATTACAGGCACAAAGAAAGAAAGAAGACTGGTTGACGGACTTACTGTGAGCATGATTGAAGAAGTTCAAAGTTTTTCTGAGAAAGGCATTGAAAAGAAACAAATTAGGTTGGAAAATAAGTCGATCCGTCTGATTGGATCACATTGCACGCAAGTTAACCCTCTTTCTAAGGAGCAAAATCCATTGAGAGTGGTTTTTCTGTCTGAGTCAGAGAGGTTAAAACAGTTTGTAAGAGATTATTCTTTAGAAGAAAACACGAGAATGCCAGACAGTATAGAAGGATGTGAGCTTCTTTTGATGTCAGATTTACCTAAAACAGGCCCTGAAAAAGGAAAAATGTACCTAGAAAAACAAGGTTCTAGTCTACAGTATATTGTAATGACCCCAGAAGGTAAGCCCGTTAGCGCTTTACTTGATATTGCTATGGATGAGTTAACAAAAGAATCGTTAGCCCTATATAGAGAGGCTATTCTCGAAATAACATCACAGCGAGGTCATACTCGTACAAGAGAAAAAGAGGCAATAGAAAAATCAGAGGCAACAGATGCCTTTATCGAAAATCTTTCTTGTGATGCAGATGTTTATATAGTGTGCGTTGATGATAAGGTCTCCCAAGAAAATATAGACAAAATTAAGGATAAGATGGATGATCGCATCATTATTTTTATAAATGAAAATTCATCAGAAGACAGGATTCCTTTTTATTACCATGATTTAGTCATCGATAGTATACGCTGCGCTTATATTAGATATGATGAAGACCCAATGATTGCACAATTTAAAAGGTTGCTTTCTTCTAGAGCTAAAGAGAATGCTAGAAAAGGAATAGGGGATAGAGCCATTTCTTCAGAACTCATAAAAATGTATACGATACTCAATCAAGGTCCTAAAAAAGTACGTCAATATCATAAAATGACGCCATGTTTGGCTACATCTTTACAAGATCGCGATCTAAACAAAGCAGAAGGAGGTATGATGTATGTTAATGACCAAGGTGAATATATGATTCGTCAAGGTCAAGAAAATCATATAGGGAAGTTACCCTATATGAGACAGTATTCTGCAAAGTTAAACAAACGTCCACATGATCCCATGTTAAAAATGAAAATTCTAAGCGTTGCGTTAAAGCAAAAACATATTCGGTTTAAGCAGTTCTGGTATGAATTACATAACGTTATAGCCTCAATAATAAGCCAAGTTGAACAAGGTAGAGATGTTAGATCTCAATTAAAAGATGTTGCTAAAGAATTAGTAATACATTATAACAGCCATGACTATGGCAATGAGGAAAAAGCTGTAAAACGGAAGCTTTTTCAAGTCATTGATCTGTCAATGAGCGAGAGTGTGGAAGAGTCCTTAATCGAATACTTTCCTGAAAAAAACACAGGCTATTTGTCTGAGTTGAGTGAAGAATTTTCAGCTTATATGTATATAATTCTTTTGAGCGTAGATACACCTGAAGAATATTTAAATAAAATTCAGAGTCTCTTAGAAAAAGGATTCAATATAATTAAGATTACAGTTGATCATAGAGAAAAACCCAATGACTATTTTAAGAAGATGGTAGATGAGATCTATAGCATCTATACAATGCCTGAAGAAATAGCTGAGATCACAAATTTAAAAAAGATGCTTGCTGAGAGAGCTAAAGAAATATTATCTTCTGAAGAGATCAAGATAACTGTATTTTCTGATTTGATTAAAGCATATGTGGCAATAAATGCATACCATAAAGAGAGCTTGGCTTGTTTTGAGCAATATAATCTTGATATCGAAGAGGTCAATATTAGGTATAAACAGATTTCTTTGCAGATAAATAGAGACTGTTTTTGGGGCAGAAAGCTTCTTCAGCAGAGAAGAAGCTCTCTGGAGAAATGGGCTGTTGAGCAGAAAGACGCTGCAATGATGACACTGTTAGACAATATAAGGGAGTTATTACCGAAAGCTCAAACTGTTCAGGCTGAAGAACAAAAGGCCGAGATAAGATCAGACGTAGCATTAGCGCTTGATATTTCACGCGAATCTGGACCTAGTGGATCGGTGGCCGAAGAGAGCGAAATCGTACGAGAGCTTGCAACACACAACGTTTTTGTAATGGTGCCTGTGGAAAGTGACGAAAAAGATGTTGAGAAAGAGGAAAATAT
>JAKBAL010000002.1:0-7434 GCA_021809225.1 Pseudomonadota bacterium
AAAAATGCGGAAGTCAAGAGTGGTTGCAGAGTCAGAATGCACTGCTGAAAAAAAGATTTCTTTTTTTTGAAATACTCTTGACATTCATATTTTAATTATTACATACACTTTAAGTTATAATTTTTAAATAGAGGATGTTATAGATGACAAAAAATATACGTATTGTAGATTTTAAAATTATTAGAAAATTCTTATTGTCAGCCTTTCTGATGGGCTCAATGACACAAGCGATGGCAGGAACTGCAGAAATAGAATTTTCTGCAGATTTCGAAACCCACCCAGGAGCTAAGGCTCACTTGTATGAAGTAGGGCGAGAGACCCTGGACAGGCCAGTATGTTTTACCCATATTAATGCAGTGCAAAAAGTTTCCACAGACACTCTTTCTCTTTACTATAATGAAGAAGGATGCCCAAAACCTATGGTAGGTTATATAGTGTGTTACCCCACAGGAAGCATGTTGATGGATGATTACTTAGAGGTTAGGCTCCCTATTCTTGAAGATGGAGGAAAATATAAAATAACACTTAAAAAAGAAGATTCTCAATACAAGCTTTCCTTTGAAAAAGTTATAAACGCTAAGTGATACTCAATTCGTTTTTAAAAAGAGAGCTTCGTGAACTTGCTTTAACGGTAATTCCTAGGATATATCTTTAGAGCAAGTTCAAGAAATTCCCAGTAGTTCCCAGCGAAAAATCATTGAAACCTGCGGAAATGTTGAGTTCTAATGGACAAACTGTGCGAAAAACATCTTCAGAAAATGGCCCAAAAGCTTCAGGTTCAAGCTCACCGGGAGCTGCTGATGATTCGTTATTTAATGGCTACCACTACTCGCCCCGTCCACCCACACGGTGTCATCGCCTTCGCGGGAGTAATAACACAAAGATTATAGGGGATCTTACTTAGCTCTCAGTATCCTCTGAACCCTCAACAACGGCTACAGGTCTTAGAAAATCGTATTCATCAAAAAAAGCTTCATTGCGATGGTTTGATAAGATAAATTGCTTTAATTTTCTCTTTATAATCAAAAGACCAATCATTTCTTTTTTTGAGTTACTAATATTCTCTCTTGTTTCTTTTATCACCTCATTACAAATATTAAACTTTACAATTAGTTTTTCTAGTATTTTCTTGCGAAGACTAATTTTTTTTGAGATTTCATCAGAAGAATTCGATTCTTTTTCGCTCTCTTCTTTATCTTGAGAAGGAACTTCCAATTTCTTAAGTTCTCTTTTAAGGGCAATAATTTTTTTGCGAAGGATGGCTACTTCTACTTCCGTTATTGTGAGTACACCTTGTTCAGTTACATTCAAGTCTTCAATTACAGATATTCCCTCCTTAAAACTTGAAATAGTTTCATCGTGATCGATAAACCCTACAGGGGATGGGTCTGCTATACTCATCAGATAATGGGCAAGAGGAACCATCTCTTCTCCGATGGTAAGAAAGTCACGTCCTTTAAATGAATGAACAGCGAAAAAAGGAGGATTTTCTTGCAAACCTAGCCCACTTAGAAAGTCCTCAGAGGGAGTAAAACAAGAAAGGAGGAGGCCCACCGACTTCTTTTTTTGATATTCCTTGAGGATTTCAAGACAGTTCAGCACTTCCAATTCAAAGGCAATGAGATTGTCACAACGTCTAAAGGTAGAATCGATGGTATATTCACTTTCAGCAAAGCCGCTTTCTTTGTCATGAGATTTTTGTTGAGGTTGGCTATAGCAAAGAAGGTCATCTGTGTTGATGTCTGCAAAAATAACTTCATCATCGGTTTGACCCTCATTTCTCATTGGGGATAGATACAGAGAAATATATTCTTTGCTATGATCGGCTCCTCCCTTAATCATATATCGCAAGGCTTCCATAACATTCTGTGTAACTCCTTTTCCCTCAGCTAAGCAACCTCCTACCTGAGCACAGGAATTTGGAAAAAGAACCGCCTTTTGGTAAAGAGTGAAAGCAATTTTGGCTTGGTTTTCCTTTTCTTCGTCTTCGACTGGTGGATTTGCATAATCTGGATCGTGGAGGGTTGCAAGCCTGTATGTACAGAATAAATTTCCAAGTTCACTCCCTTCTTGGTAATAAAACTTAGCAAGCTCGTGTTTATCTTTTGACGTGTAATATTGAGCAAGAAAGGGGTAAGGTAAATAAATATCTTTCTTAATTTCTAATACTCTTTTATAGAGAGAAACAGCTTTTTCCAGATCTGCTTCTTTGTCATCGTGTCCGTTTTCATACATATATCCAAGAATAAGAAGCTTGTGGGGGTTTTCTTCTATTTTTTCCATTTCATAGAATTTGAGAAAGTAATCTAAAAAACATGAGGAGCCCTTTGTAACATAAGCTAGATACAGATAGCGAGGATCTTGTTCCATCTTCTCTTGAATACCAAACCAATCTTGCGCTTCAATAGAAGAGTGTAGATTATAAGGTAGCATGCTCTTATAGAGTAGAGTTGCAACTTTATCTTGAGCGTCTATATCCCCGCCATTTGCAAGAGCAATGAGTGCCTTGAAAGGCGTAGAAAATTTTTTGGGATCAGGGCGTTCAATAGGAGAGTCACCAGAATAAAGGTGGGGAGCTAGAGCATTGAAAGAAGGGTTTTCTTCCTCCATAGCGAAAAGCAAAGAAGATGATCCGAGTAAGAAAGCTGCAGACAATAATGAAAAACGAATTTGACGATGAAACATAATTTTTACTAACCTTTTAAAATACTATAATGCAAAATTCTTTATATTTCCTCATATTTGCTTTGTCAAGTTTCACGATATTCCAGAGATTAAGAAATCAGGGAAATAGTCTACAAACACTCAGCCAAAGCCGTGGCAATCCAGAAATCCCAAGGAAGGACTGGATTGCTTCGGCTCTTTCTGAGCCTCGCAATGACGGATAACTTAGAAAAATCGTCATTGCGAGCGGAGCGAAGCAATCCAGTTTTTAGTATAATTAATGTGAATGTTTTAATGAATCGTTATACTAGAGTCCTGTTAAGAAATATATTCCCCCAAATAATTTCTAACATTGCGCTCAAGCTCTTCATCCAGATTATTCATAAGTTTTTCCATCATGGCAATCCAAACCTTACGCCGTTGTCCAAGTGTGTAGTTTTCCGCAATGGTGCGAGAGGCTGTGGCGCGGGCATAAGCAAAATTCTTAACGACTCCAAGTTCATCGAAGATTTCAATTTTAACAGACATTTTGGCGTCATATTGTTCCGATTGATCAACAGTGAACATGCCTCTTAAACCTTTCGTTCCTTTAAGGGGGCTTTCGATGACGGACGCATCTTCAATGGTTACAACGGCATATCCAGACCCTGTTTTCCCAATGGGTAAAAGACGATCTTGAACCCATTGCTGAATCATGGCCACAGGAGGAATAGGAAAATCGTTTTCTACATGAGGGCGGGTTGAGGAAGATTGGTATTTTTTCACAACTTCAACGCGCGCCACATTCAGACGGATGGGCTTATTGGCAAGATAAGCTAATCCTACTGGTTCAGGGAGTTGAGCTGTGGGTGAACAAGCGCTAAGTAAAAGTGCAAGGCAAACAAGAGGGAAGGGGCGCATAGTCAAATCTCCTTAATGAACCGTCATAAGGTCCTTACGATTAAAGTTATAATGATGATTACAAAATTCACAGGTTATTTTCAACTCCCCCTTTTCCAGGAGGTTGTCGATTTCATCTGCCGTAAGGGTATTTAAAAAATCTTTTATCCTTTCTACAGAGCATCGACATTGGGCTTTCAAGAACGTGGGGTCAAAAATGGTGACTCCCCCTTCATGAAAAAGACGAACCAGTAACTTTTCATATGGGGTTGAAAAATCTAAAAATTCCTGTGGGGAAAGGGTATTTAGGAGAGCATCTACATGGGTCCATGTTTCGCCATCAACATGTTGGTTCGGCAGTTGTTGGAGGAGGATCGCCCCACTTTTCCAGATTCCCTCGTCAGTTTTCTCTGAGGCAATAAAAAAGCGTGTTTCGAGTTGTTCTGATTGATCAAAATAATGCTCAAGAGCTTGCGGAAGGCTTTCATGATTTAAAGTTACAATTCCTTGATAACGATCAACTGTAAGGCCTTGGTCAACGGTGAAAGCCAAATAGCCCGTTCCCAAAAGTTCTTGGAACTTGTCTTTTTGTCCTACTCCCGGTTGTTGAAGCTGCGCATACCCCCGCATATGTCCAGTGTGGGTGATATCTATAATGGTAAGAGCCACGGGACCGTCGGTTTTTGTCTGAAGGCTAAAAATACCTTCGTACTTCAAAAGACCAGCAAGAGTGGCGCTAGCCGCTAGCAGCTCAGCTAGAACCTTTTCTACGGGAAAGGGGTAATCATGTTGGTTTAAAATTGTGGTGCTGACGTCTTTTAAGCGCACAAGACGTCCCCTTATGGAAAAATGAGGCAGGACGAAAGGGATTGAAATATCTACATTTTCATCGTGTGTCATCGTAAATATTATTTTCCTCTATTTTTTATATTAAATATCATAAGACGATGAGGCGTCAACATCAAATAAATCCATAATTATGTAAAAATTGTTAACCATTTCTTAACTATTTGTAGTGCATAATGAATTAACTAGATAATAAAATATAGTTCTAGACAGTAATAAAAGAATACTTAATCATTATGAAGGAGGATATCATGGCTTTTTTAAAGAATTTTCTAATGCAAGATGAGGGAGTTACAGCAGTTGAATACGGTTTGATTGCTGCTCTGATTGCAGTTGCTATCATTGTTGGTGCCGGTGTATTGGGTACTAACTTGAATAAAACTTTCTCGGACATTGGAGCAAAAGTTCTCTATTAAGGAGAACTCCAGTAAGGAAAGTATTTGTAAAAAGCAAAACATTCTTGGACAAAAAGGATGGAGATTATATCTTCGAATGGGGATAGAATCTCCGCCTTTGAAGTTTGAGCTTTTTGAATGGCTTACTGAATTGTTGTTTAAAGACAATTTTATGTATAAGTTCAAATGCATGTGAGGTTGTTTTAGTCGAAAAAAGGCTTTGAAAAAAGCTTTTTAATGGATTTGGCCTTTGTAGAAAATTGGGTCAAGCTTGGATCATTCTAATATGTAGTGAACCTGTAAAATTAAAATAAATATAATTGTACAAGCGAGGATGTTTTTGTGTTCTAGAGAAGGGGAGTAATATGACTTTTTTAAAGGACTTCTTAAGACAAGATGGGGGAGTTACAGCAGTTGAATATGGTTTGATTGCTGCTCTTATTGCAGTTGCAATTATTGTTGGTGCCGGTAAATTGGGTACTAACTTGAACAAAACCTTCTCGGATATTGGAGCAAAAGTTCTCTATTAAGGAGAGATTTTATAAAAAGAATTATAATTTAATTGATATTATTAAAAAAGTTATTCAATCAAAAAGATTATATAAAAATTATTTTTTGTATGTTTGGAGAATAAGATGGCTTTTTTAGAGGGATTCTTAAGGAAGGATGAGGGAATTACAGCAATAGAATATGCTCTGATTGCTGCTCTTATAGCGATGGCTATAATTGTTGGTGCAAGTCTATTGGGTAGTAACTTGAACAAAACTTTCTCAGATATTGCACCCAAAGTTCTTTATTAAAAAGAGAAAAAATTGAAGGGTTTTTTTTTGACTTATACGAAAATTCAATGGGGACTCATTTTCATTACTCTTGTCGTTGAGATTGTTTGGATACAATTATCGTCTTTCGTTTTTTTATATAATCAAAACCAAATTTTTTTTTACGGTCTTTGCATTCTAGTTCTTTACATATCTTATCTCTTTTATAAAAAATTTAGGCCTGCGCCTCAAATTATGTCGGCGTTGCTTTCGTTTTGTTGGCTTTTAAGTAATACCGCGATCATGATTATACTTTCATACTTAGCCTACTCAACAAATAAGCCCTTAATAACAAGTAATTTAGCAGCTATAGATCAATTTTTAGGAATCTATCCACCAGCAATTGTTCTTTGGTTTTCTCAACATGAAGGATGGAATAAACTTTTTAAGTATATTTATGCGGCTCTCACTTATCAAATGTTATTTACTTTATTCTATTTTAGTTTTCGTAAAAAATTTAATGTTCTTCAAAGATTTATAATGATCTATATGATTTCTCTATATTTAACAATTTTCATTGGAGCTCTTTTTCCTGCGGTTGGAACTTACGAATGGTATCATTTTACACCAGATGTTTCACAGGTGAGTGAGTTGAGCCACTTGTACGAAGTACGCCAAAATATTTTGGATATTAGGTCAGCCGATGGGATTATTGAGTTCCCATCATTTCATGCTGCATTAGGATTACTTTATATTTTTATTTTCCGTCATGAGAAGAAAATTATTTTTTTGCCAATTTTAGTAATAAATAGCTTGATGTTTTTTTCATGTTTGTCTCATGTAGGTCAATTTTTCATTTAAATTTTAGCGGGCTTTGCAGTAACTGTCGTTGCAATTGGTTTGGAAGAGCTTCTTTTTAGGTGGTTAAAAAAAACCCCAATATCTGAATTGCGATGATGATTATTTAAGTTGCGTTATCTTTAATATTTAAAATTTTATATTATCCGTCGTTTTTAAAAATCAAGTATTTCTCATGCCTGAGACCCCTATTTTAAAAAAATTGCTAAAAGTTTACTAATTTTTAAGAAGATTCCTCTTTAATAAAAGATAGGAGGCAGGCAATTGTCCTGCAATTAAAATAAATTAAGAAGGAGGTATTTTATCATGGCAAGTGCACAACATAAACTTGATCGTATTCGTCCCCCGCGCGTTCAAATCACTTACGACGTGGAAATTGGGGGATCCATTCAAGAGTATGAGCTTCCTTTTGTGATGGGAATTTTAGCGGACCTTGCAGGACTTCCGGCGACCCCTCTACCCCCTTTAAAGGATAGGAAATTTATCGATGTTGATCGTGATAATATTAATGACGTGATGGCTTCTTTAGGTGCCCAACTTCCCTTGCGTGTAAAGAATATTTTAGGGGGTGATGCACCCGATCTGAATATTATTCTCTCCTTTAGATCCATGGATGATTTTAATCCTCTCAATATCGTTGGGCAAGTTGCGCCCTTAACAGACCTTTATACGAAAAGGATAGCGCTGACTGATCTCTTATCCAAATTAGATGGCAATGATGCTCTTGATGCTGAGCTGAGAAATATTATTGAAAATCCTGATGCTTTGGCTGAGCTACAAAAGGAAATTAAGGCAAATAAATAACTTTTAAGACGCGTTAGAGAGGGAGTAAAATCATGGCAGACAAGATAAAAACAACACCAGAAGACATTGGAAAAGGTAAGGCAGACCTTCCATATGTGGGAGACACAGGAGCAGCTGTAGGTGGAGCAGCCTCTGGTGGGGCTGGAAGCGGAGGCGCTGGTGGTGGAGGAGATGACGGTAGCAATAATAATCTTCTCAAGATCATCATTCAAAATGGAAAACTTGCTCGT
>JAKBAL010000002.1:7444-16332 GCA_021809225.1 Pseudomonadota bacterium
CCTCGACGCGGACGATCACATGTTGATAGTGCTAAGCAAATGCTTGCTGAATTTGCAAGCCAAGTCGCAGATGCCCCAAAGGGAAGCATTGGTAACGATGTATATTCATTTATTGTCAGCCGTATCAGCAAACTCGATAGCACGATCTCTTTGCAAATGGATGAAATTGTTCATGATCCAGATTTTCAAAAATTAGAAGGTTCCTGGAGAGGACTCCATAAGCTTGTCATGGGAACGGAAACAAGTGAAACGCTTAAACTAAAATTGTGGATCATTACAAAACAGGAGCTTTTTGATGATCTAGAACGAGCTGTTGAGTTTGACCAAAGTCAACTTTTCAAGAAGGTCTATGAAGAGCAGTATGGCACCTTTGGTGGAGTCCCTTTTTCTTGTCTTATAGGTGCCTTTGAATTTGGACGGGCTGCGGTGGATATGGAGCTTGCCACGTTAATTTCAAATACGGCGGCTTGCGCTCATACGCCATTTATTGCATCTGCAGCTCCGGCCCTGTTCAATTTCGATAGCTTTACAGAGATGGGGGGGCCACGGGATCTTTCTAAACTATTTGATGGTACGGATGCTATTAAATGGAGAAGTTTCCGTGATACAGAAGATTCTCGCTACTTCGTCCTTACTCTTCCCCATGTGTTGATGCGTTTGCCTTACGGCCAAGCGACCAGCCCCATAGAAGGCTTCGATTATGAGGAATCCGTTGATGGAACGGATAACTCGAAGTTTTGTTGGGGAAGTGCAGCTTATGCAATTGGGCAGAACATTACAAATGCCTTTTCTCTCTATAAGTGGACAGCCGCAATTCGTGGTGTTGAAGGAGGAGGGCTTGTCTCTGATTTGCCAGCCTTTACCTTCAAGACTTCCGATGGGGATCTGGCTGTGAAATGTCCAACAGAAGTTGCCATTACGGATCGTCGTGAAAAGGAACTCAGCGATCTTGGTTTTATGGCTTTGTGCTATTGTAAAGATACGGACTATGCAGCTTTTTTTAGCTCTCAAACGACGCAAAAGCCAAAGGAGTATGAAGATAATTCTGCGAATGCTAATTCGAGGATCTCAGCAAGGCTTCCTTACATGCTCAATGCATCGCGATTTGCCCATTATATTAAGGCGATGATGAGAGATAAAATTGGCTCATTCCTAGGGCGGCAAGAGGTCTCTCTCTTCCTCAACTCATGGATTGCCCAATATATTCTTCTCTCAGATAGTGCTCCAGAATCCGTTAAGGCCTCGTTCCCCTTACGTGAAGCTCGTATTGATGTTTCAGAGGTGCCTGGTAAGCCTGGGAGCTACACAGCGGTTGTCTTCTTGCGCCCCTTCTTCCAACTCGAAGAATTGACAGCGTCCATACGCTTAGTCGCCACATTACCGCGGCCTGGCGCAGGATGAGATAAGAGAACTTAATAAATAAACAGAATAAAATGAAAGGAACATAAAATGGATAACCCATCAGGAACGGATGCAGGGATTACATCAGCCTCTCAAGCTGCAAACAATGGTACAAATACATCAAACCTGTACATTAACATTGCAAATCAAGGGACTGGAACACTTACAGGGGAAAATGTTGACCCAAAACTCGCTAAAGCGGATCGACTGTTAGCTCTTAGAGAGTCAATGAGCCGCGAAATTAATACGGCGGCTGAAAACACATTATTTTCAGCTGGAGAACTTAGAGCCAGCAAGGTCTTCGTTGAAATTTTGCGAACGCAAGCCGCTAAGTATTCTGAAATTGCACTTGGTGAGGGGACGAACCTTGGAAATATTAGTGTATTTAGGGCTGATATTATCAATGGAAAGCTTACAGTTACGGAACAAATAGATTATACAAACTGTATCCTTGCAGAATGGGAAACTGTTGCTGTGGCGCTTGAGGGTAAAAAATTAGATACGCTCAAAATATGGTTTCGTTACACGGGGCGTCAAGGGACTCTCTTCTTCTTTGACCAAACGGGGCAGCCTATTGGCCAAAATGTTTCAAAAGTTGACTTTACTACAGGAACGCTCCAAGCATCAGGCGGCGGCGGCGGCGGCGGCGGCGGCGGCGGCGGCGGTACAGGTACAGGCGGCGGCGGAGGTGGTACGGGTACGGGCGGTGGAGGTGGTGGCACCAGCTTCTAAGTCTGATGATACGAAGTAAAAGGAGAAGGCGACTCATGTGAGGCCGCCTTTTTTCTTTATGGGCTTATAGAAGAAAATGCTATAGTCAATAAAAATGAAAATTGGGTGTTGCAAAATTTTAAGGCTGGATTGCCGCGGCCCCTGCGGGGCCTCGCAATGACGATCCCCCTACCTCGTCATTGCGAGGAGCGTATGCGACGAAGCAATCCAGAAACCTAATTTCCATTCATGACGATTATGTAGTCAAACAAGTGAATGATATGCAACTCATTCTTCATAAGAGGCGAGAATGAAACAAAATAAAATTATCAGAGGAACTCTTGCTCCCCTTTTTGATAGGATTGTAGATGATAAAATGAGTGTGGGGTTTGAATGTCAGCTGCTCAATGATCAGCAATTGAAGGAATCCATTATTCGTGAGGTTTCCCTTATTTTAAATACGCGTTGCACGGTTCGTAAAGTCATTTATGAAAACCATATGGAGACCATTCCTCTCTTTGGTCTCCCTGATTTTTTTGGCTTAGGGGACTTTAGTTATTTTGAGGCAGATAATGCGCAAGAATGGCCAATAGCCGCGCGTTTTATTGAAACAGCCATTAAAGCTGCGGAGCCGAGGCTTCAAAATATTTTTGTGGAGGTTGAAAACTATGATTCGGTTAACCAAACACTCTCCGTCATAATTTCAGCATCTCTTAAAGAAACAAAGATACTCAAAGAGATACATTTTCCCTTAACGCTGCAACACCGAGCACTCGTTCAATCCCAGCAAGATCTTTAAGAATAAAAAGGGTTTTAAAGCCAGCGATGTGAAAGAGTCTTTCAACATCTTTCCGTTGGTTAATTCCCATCTCAAAGACTGCAATGCCATTGGGAGCAAGGAGAGGTTTGATTTCGTGGGAAAGAATACGGTAGCACTCAAGACCATCCTCTCCCCCAAAGAGAGCTTGGGGAGGGTCGTAATCACGTACACCTTTTTCGAGTGTTTCTTTCTCTTTCAGCGGAATATAGGGAGGATTACTGACAATGATATCAAAGGGACCTTTGAGATTCTCCCCCCAATTCCCTTGGAGGAAAGTCGCGCGTTCTTCAACCTGATTGAGGATTGCATTGGTCCGTGCAATGAGGAGAGCCCCTTTATTAATATCAATTCCAATGCCAGTTGCGCGTTTAAGCTCATGCAATAAAGCGATGAGAAGACACCCTGAGCCCGTCCCTAAATCTAAAATACGCCATGGATCTGAGGTGCGATGATCAATCCATGCTAAAACACTCTCTACCACCCCTTCCGTTTCAGGGCGTGGGTCAAGGGTATGTTCGTTTAGGTGAAAGGGCAGACTCCAAAACTCGCGGACGTCTTTAAGGCGGGAAAGGGGTTCTCCTTTCAGGCGTCTTTTGAGCCAGTCTTGAATTTTTATTTCTTCTAAGGGAGTTGGCGCATGGGTGGGGTTAAGGATAACAAAGGAATTATCACGTCCCAAAGCTCCTGCCAAAAGCCATTTCGCTTCCTGCAATGTATTCTTAAACCCACACTTTGATAGGGCGTCTTTAATCTGTTGCTGCCATTCCATAAGGGTCATCAGATTATCTTTGTTTTATGAGGATAATGACATTCTTCACGAACGGGGCACGTGGGGCACAGAGGCTTACGTGCTTTACAAATATAACGACCATGGAGCACGAGCCAAAGGTGGGCGTTTTTTAGCCAGCGCTCTGGAATGCGCTTCATTAATTCTTTCTCTACCTCTAGGGGGGTCTTTCCAAAGGCAAGGCCTGTGCGATTCGACACACGGAATATATGGGTATCGACCGCAATGACAGGCTCATGAAAAGCTGCGTTCAAAACCACATTAGCCGTTTTACGCCCCACACCTGGCAAGGACTCAAGAGCTTCTCGATTATCCGGAACTTGCGCGTGAAAATTGCTCACAAGTCTCTGGCATAGACCCATGATATTGCGAGCCTTTGCGTTGTAAAGACCGATGGTGCAGATATAACGTTTCAATCCTTCTTCGCCCAAGCCCAGGATTTTTTGAGGCGTATCGGCAATCTCAAAAAGTGCCTTCGTCGCCTTATTCACGCCTTTGTCGGTGGCTTGCGCAGAAAGGACAACGGCAATCAAAAGGGTGAAGGCGTTTACTGAATCAAGCTCTCCCTTCGGATGGGGATCGTTGGCGGAAAGATGTTCAAAGAAGTGTTCAATTTCTGAGGATGTCATGAGCGTTGTCATAGGGCAATTATTCCTTGATTTTTACTTCCACGAGGTTCCCCAGCTAAAGTCAGGAAAATGATGGGATACCAACTATAAACGAAAATAAGGTTTCTCTGGATTGCTTCGAAGCATCCGCTTCTCGCAATGACGGCTAGGGAGGCTATCATTGCGAGCATCTAACCACCAAAAAGTGGAGAAGTTGGTAATGAACTTACGTTTCTGGATTGCTTCGGCTCCGTCGGAGCCTCGCAATGACGGCTCCCCCGGTCGTCTTTGCGAGGGCGATAACCCGAAGCAATCCAGTCTTTCTTGCTTAAGTTTATTAAGAGGTTCTGAAAGAGCTGTACAAGCAATCCAGTCTTTAAATTTTTCAACGCCCAGCTCTCATTTTGTTTGAGTATATTTAAAATTTTCGTAACCATTAACCACCTGTGTCATCCCTCACCTTCGCAAGGGCAAGCTCTAATAAATGCTAATATTTTCCCTTGGAAAACAAAGCATTTATTGCCAAGGATGACACCGTTTTGAGAATGTGGTGAATAGTTACAAACTTTCACCCCTAGATTCCCTATGCCGCATCTTGCGTTTTACTGTAGATAACTTGAATAGATTCATCATCAAGTTTCTCTAAAATTTCTCTGAATTGATCTAGCCAATAGTTAATAAAGACTCTTCTTATACGATAATTTTTTATTTTCTGAAAGTAATCAAGTGTAAAAATTCCTGTTATCAAGTTATCTGTTTTTTCGCTAAGGAATGTATCAAAAACGGCTGTTGTTCCAATTGTATTAGACCCAAAAAGAATAATCTTACTGAAAAGATCAAGGTCGGGGTAAGCAAACTCTGCAATAACCAATTCTACCATACTTAATGCAGCTGCATTGACTAACGATATCCCTTTCCCCACTTTACGAAGCCCTACCATATCTTGCTTAAAAGAAAAGAGAGAAGGTAGAGACTGAAACCAATTTTTGATAACATCATGTTCGACCAACGTCTTACTCCCCGTTACGAACGCGAGAACAACATAAGCCACAGGTTCGGAGAAGTTTTTATCTATTCCAAGGGCCCAAGCAATAAGGTCCGCAATATGATTCATCATGCGATATTGGGTATAAATGCGCGCACCAGCCACCAGATTGCCAAAAATTCCAAGCGCTTCCTTCCACCAAGAAGATTGATATGTTTCATCAAGATCGGCTTGAAAATTTTTTGCCTTTGTGAATAATTCTTGTGTTTCTTCAGCTTCTTCAAGTAATGAATTTAATTCTTTTAGCCCCCCTGCTGGGGGGGGAATATCTTCACTATCGTGCTTAGGAATGGAAACTCGATTGGAATTTTTAAAAAGTAAACTTGTTAAGGCTACAACGATGTCATCGTTTTCAGGCTCAGATTGTAAATGAGTGCCTTCTCCTTTTAACTTTTTAAGTTTGTTCACAATGAGTTCAAAAAGAGTATTTATAAATTGTTCAGAGTTAGGTTGGTGAATAGCGCTTTGAACTTCCTTTGTTTTATCGAGTAAAATCTGCCTTTTAATACGAACACTAGCGCTTTTTTCATAGTTATGTTCTCTGAATTGACGATATAGAGATTTCTGAGCGAGGTCGTAAAAAAGAAAACCTAGAGATACGAATAGGCACGTTCCGGTTATTGCCGTAAATGTAATGTCATCGAAACTGATGGGGGGAGATACGAGATTTTCAACATCTATTCCTAAAAAGGTTACATAACCTGCAGAATTCAAAAATGCACCGACAATAACACCTCCCTTTACAATTTTGTGTCCTAAGCTAAGTTTATAAATATGGGGTTTCGAATCTTCTTTTTCAGTGGGATGGAAGGCTTTTTCACGGAAAACAGCTTGTCCAATCGTCTTTCCTTTCTCATATAAATGTCGGACAAGAGGAGGAGATAGGGTAACTGTGAACCAGGTAATACAAGCATCTGCGGGTCCATCTAAATCTTGAAAATTAAAAAAGTACCCCACTTCAAACATAATCATTGCTGTGAATGCAGATGGTGGTCCAAATCCAAGTAGCCCCATAAGTATTTGAAGAGATTTCGTTTTCCATGTTGTGGAGATATGCTTGAGCCAGAATTCTTCATCCAATACCTTAAAAAATAAATCCGTACTTCCCCAACTTTTGGGTTTGCCGCTACGAGGAGCATTCTTTTGGCTTTTTGCGATATCCTCAATCGATAATGGGGACTCAGGAGCAGCTATGCCGCTCCCATAAATTAGTACGGTCTCGACACTAGAGATCCCCAGCTTTCTTAAAGCAGTTCTAAATTTTTTTTGTTCTGGAGTTAATGTTTCTATGGGAAGGCCAGAGGGGCGAGCTCTTCTCTGTTTTAACTTAGCCTTAATTGTTTCTAATATCATTTCAGCTTGTTCAGGTCTTACAACGCCTGCGGCAGCGTCTCTCAGAAATTCCTCTTGTTCGTTTCCAAATAATGAATATTTCTCATCAGTTCCTACAATATCCTCACCGCTACTGTCAGTACTTGAGAAATCTTCTTCGCTTAATTCTGTATCTTTCTTTGTTTTCTTTTTACTTCTTTTTTCTTTTTCCTTACCCTTTTCCCGGTCTTTATGTGGGTTTACTTGAACCCGTGAGGAATGGCTACCCTCCTCTTCCATCGCCCAAGAGAAATCCATAGGAGCCAGGAAGATGCTTACGATGAGGGTTAAATGAAGAATTTTTTGTAAAAATTTCATAACAATTTCCTATCCTTCCACAATAAGAACGGCGTTGGTTCCCTTAGTGTTTTTCGTTTTACGTAATTGATCTGAAACATCTTTGGAGATTTGAATATTTTCGAAAATAATCTCATTTGTATCCGATGAAAAAAGGGTGTTCTGCATTTTAAAATTGATAAGAAAGGGCTGGCCATTTTTTTGAATAGACAATGTAAACACAAGATTTTTCTCGCGGTTTTCCATAATATAATCAACGAATTCGCTAGGCTTAATAGTCTTTTTTTGTCGATAGGGCCTGTCTGTCATAACGGTTATTGAAGAGGGAGGAAGCTGAATTTTAAGATTGATTTTACCTTTCTGGACCATCTCATAGGATTGAATGGGAATCGTAAAATATAAGGGCTCTTTTGTCTGATTTTTTAAATCGTCAACAGACGATGCATGCGTTGACGATAAAATTGAAAAAATAAAAATAAATAAATATTTCAACATCTATAAAAATCCTCATTGTTTATTATTTTTTAAGTTTTTAATTGTAGAATATTAAAGTAGAAACATGCTCTTTAAGGAGAACGTTATGAAAAAAACCCTAACCTTTTTTTCTTCTGTCCTGTTAACACTTGCAGCTGCTAATGCCGAAGCGCCTAAATATGATATCCTCATCAGCGCGGCTCATTTTAAAATTTCTCCTGATCTTCGTCAGATTGTCCTCTATTCTCCAACTGTTAACCTTAAAAATGAGAAGGAAAATACACACTTAAAAAGCCTCTCTGTCAATGAGTTTATCAACTTATGGAGGACTTCACCCCAGGATAAAAAAAGTTTTGCGGCTTCTCCTCCAAATGCAATTCTCACGAGCTGGAATAAAGAAAAAAATTACCTTGAAACCTCATTTATTATCCAAAAAACGTCTATCGACGGAAATAAGCTTGTTCTTGATGTAAAATATTTAGAAGAAGAGAAGGCAGCCAATAATCTTCCCATAAGAATTAATACGCACCCTGCGACAAAAAAAGATTTACAGAAATATTTGGGTTCTTTACAGCAAGGAACATCCGTTTCTATTATTGTGGATAATCCTTGGAATCCCCATGGGGGGCCCCACTAAATCATAGGGAAATTTCCACAACATCATCTATGGTATAAAGGCCCAGTGGTTTTCTAAAAAGCCATTGGGCTGCTTTAATGGCTCCTTGAGCAAAGAGAGTTCGATCAAGGGTGCGGTGTTCAATCGTCATGACATCCTTTTCCCCAGCAAAGATAACGGAATGGTCACCCGTGATGCTGCCTCCCCGCAGAACAGCGCACTCTATAGTATCGTCAGGTCGGGGAGAAAGGGAAGGGTAGGGGGGGACATTCTCTTTCAGATGATTAACGGTTGAAAGAGCTTGAGCAATCGAAAGGGATGTTCCCGAAGGGGCATCCGATTTGTGACGATGATGCATTTCTAAGATACTGACATCATAGAAAGAGCCCAGCTTTTCGGCAGCTAAGACGGCTAATTTTTTCAGCAAGGCAATTCCAAGGCTCGTATTGGGGGCAACAAGGATTGGAATTTTTTGTGAAGCCTTTTCGAGACTTGCTTTTTGGCTACCCTTGAGTCCTGTAAAGCAGACAACATAAGGTGTTTGAACGACATCAAGATGCTTATCGAGCGCTTCAGGGCGGCTGAAGTCAATGACCACATCTGCCTCATGGAGGGCTTTTTGAGGGATATCCGTAATAGTTATGTTAAACGGAGCTTCCCCGATAAGCGTTCCTACATCTTGTCCGATGAAGGGATTTCCTGGTCGCGTTAAAGCGCCCCCTATCTCAACTTCAGGATTTTTGTTAACCTCCCTAAGG
>JAKBAL010000003.1:0-13899 GCA_021809225.1 Pseudomonadota bacterium
TTCCGATCTCAATGAGGACAGTGATGCTCATTTCTCATTTTCCTTATTAACTTTCTGCTGTTCTTCGTATGGATTCAAAATGGGCCTTGAAAAGTTGGTGCGCCCGAAGGGATTCGAACCCCTGACCTTTGCCTCCGGAGGGCAACGCTCTATCCAACTGAGCTACGGGCGCAAACAACAGGGGGGAAAAACCCTAGAAAGAATAGTCTCTAGAAATGAGTTCTATATTCCAAAATCTTTCTGACCCCTGTAGTCTGTATTTGATACTTGGTTTATATCCTGTCATGAGAGTAGATGCAATGGGTGCAAGCCAATGCATAAACTTTGTCGAAAACTTATAGGTCACACATGAGGAAAAGTCATGCCAATACCCATCCAGCCAACTAAAACAAAAAGTAGTGTCGTTAAGTGTGATGGCGGAAGTGGACCTTTAGGTCATCCGGTTATCTATCTTCATATAGGGAAAGAAGGAGACGTTATTTGTCCTTATTGTTCTAAATATTTTGTGAAGGAGAGGGAGGGGTCAAAAAAAAGATGAAGATTCACTCAAAAAATCGCAAACTGCTTGTTTTTTTGTTAGTGGGATGGGGATTGCTCGTGGGTTGTGGAGGAAAGGAAAAAATTGGACTTGCAAATCCAGCCTCAGCGTATTGTGTAAAAAAAAAAGGAACGTTACATATTAAAAAAAGGGGAGATGGGGGGGAATATGGTGTTTGTGTTTTTGCTGATCATAAACAATGTGAAGAGTGGGCTCTTTTTCGCGGAGAGTGTCCTTTAAGTGGAGTTAAGGTAACAGGTTATTTGACGTCTGAAGGAATTTATTGTGCCTTGAAAGGCGGACAAGTTTTAGAAAATGAATTGCTATGTCAATTGCCTTTGGGGATCAGATGCTCAACTCAGGATCTCTATCAAGGAACATGTCCTTCGCCTTAAAAAAACTTAAAGAAAAGTTGCCTCCGGTTTACAGAGACGACTTTCCCTTGATCTTGTTTAAGATGCTTTTTTACTTACTTCTTGCTGAGCTGCTGATGGGGATTTCGCAATATCTTTTAGTTTTTTATCCAATTCTTCAGCCGTAACATATCCTGGTAAAACTTTTGTTTCTCCGATAATTAATGTTGGTGTTTTATCAATTCCAAGCGCTTTTGCAAGTTCAAGCCCCTGGTCAATTCGAGCCTGGAGAGCTTTGCTTTTCATATCTTCTTCAAGCTTTTTCACATCAATACCAAGAGAGCTTGCTATCTTTAAGATTTGCTTTTTTGTTAAATGCTTGTCAGAAGAGAAAATAGCGGCTTGAAGTTGGTCGTATTTGCCTTGTTCCTTTGCGGCAAGCATAGCTTTAACTGCCATAAGAGAACCTTGCCCCATAATGGGGAGATCTTTAAAAACAACTTTTACGTCTTTGTTTGTCTTGAGCAAAGTATCTAGCTCACCATGCATTTTTTTGCAATATCCGCAATAGGGATCCAGAAAAACGACTAAAGATTGGGTTCCTTTAGGATTTCCTCCGACAGGATCTGCTGCATCCTTAAAGATTTTATCTTTATTTTCAGCGACAGCTTTTTCTATTTTAGCAATTTCTTCTTGTTGCTGCTTAATCATTGCCGCTTGCAAAGCATTTGTGATGACATCAGGATGTTTAGCCAGATATTCAGTGGCGATTTTTTCAATCTCTTCGCGTTGGGCTGAGGTAAAATTTGAAGCGGAAGGCGGAAGACTCACTTGGGCTTGCGACGTTTCTTCTGCAAAAGCGTCACTTACAAAATTTAAACTGGCAAAAGATAACAGACATACATAGATTTTTTTCATTCGCTTTTCTCCCTTTTATTAAATGAAAAATTTTAATCAATTCTTTTCTTTTTCACAAGGTATTTTCCTACTCAATCATGAACTTACTCTGAGCACGCAAATTTACCAAGCTGGTAAAATGGCGCCTTTGAATTTTTCTTGAATAAACATTTTTATAGGTTCGCTTTGATAGAGTTGAATAACTTGCTTGACTTCAGGACGAGTTTCATCTTCGCGCGTCGCAATGACATTTGCATAAGGAGAATTTTTATCCTCGCTCGCAAGAGCCGTGTGTGGATTAAGTCCTGCCAAAAGAACCCAATCCGTATTAATCACCGCCGCATCCACATCATCCAATGTTCGAGGCAACTGAGGGGCCTCAATTTCAAGAATAATAAGTTCTTTTGGATTATTGACAATATCTAAAATAGAGGGATTTTCAGAAGGCGCTAACTTGATTAATCCCTCTTTTTCTAAGAGCTTGAGAGCTCGGCCTTCGTTCGTTGGATCACTTGGAATGGCGATTTTTGATTTGTCTTTCAAGTTCGCAAGCTTTGAAAGCGTATTGCTATAAATTCCGAGCGGCATTAAGACTGCTTTTCCTGCTGATTTAATTTTATATCCCCGGCTTTTAACTTGCTCATCCAAAAAAGGCTGATGCTGGTAGACATTAATGTCCAACTCTTTGTCATTTAAAGCAGCATTCGGCAATATAAAATCATTAAATTCAATAACTTGAATTTCAATGCCTTCAGCTTTAGCAAGTTCTTTTACTTTCTCCATGATCATCGCATGGGGGCCTGCCGTAACTCCTACCTTTAAAGGGGTTGCTATAAGATGTGTTATCGATAAAAGCAAAAAAACAAAAGTCATTAATAGCTTCATGATATAAATATCCTGTCTTATTTTTTTAAAAATGCCGATAGAAAATCACCTAACATTTGCACACATTGCACCATAACTATTAGGATAATAACAATGAGGATAAGTAAGGTAAAGTCATACCTTTGGTAGCCATATCGCAGAGCAAGGTCTCCTAATCCTCCCCCCCCAACAGTTCCTGCCATTGCAGAAAAACCTATAATATTGATTGAAACAGTCGTAAGTCCAGAAATAATAAGAGGTAACGCTTCGCGAAATTGAATTTGTAGAATGATCTGCAGATTTGAGATGCCTAAAGCAATTCCTACTTCGATCAAGCCCTTTGGAATTGTATTTAAAGCATCTTCTATGATACGGGCAATGAGGAGGCTCGCAGCAAAGGTCAAAGGGAGAGTTGCTGCAGCCGTACCTATGGACGTGCCCACCCAGAAACGTGTAAAAGGAATCATGACAATAATAAGGATGATAAAAGGGATCGAGCGAAAGGCATTAAGAATAATTCCTAATAAATTGAAAATAAAAGGTTTTGGTAAGAGCCCGGAAGGTTTTGTTAAAACAAGAAGACAAGCAAATAGAGCACCAATAGCTGTCCCCAAAACCATGGATATTCCAACCATCATAAGAGTTTCAATTAGGGAATTAATTACTAGTTGTTCCATAGGTCACTTGCTTCTCGGGGTAGATATCCAATAATTTCAGACGAGACCCCTCTTTGCTTAAGGTCTTTCATAAGTTCCGTAATTTTAGCTATCTCATAAGGAATCGAAACGATAAGACAACCAAAAGCAGTTTCCCGTATATGATCTAAATTTCCAAATAAGATGTTGATGGGAATATCATACTTTTTAATGATAGAGAAAATGATAGGTTCTTCTGCTGCTTCACTTGAAAAAAAGAGCCGCAATAACACTGCTGATTGAGGAGTTGGGGTTTGTCTAAGCCTTTCTTGAAGATGATGGGGTAAATCTCTATTAATCAGATTGCGAATCAATGACTTTGTCACGGTGTTTTGAGGATAAAGCAAGATTGAAGTAATGTTGTTTTTTTCAACGATTCTTCCCTCTTCCAGAACACAAACTTCATTACATATTTCACGAACAACAGCCATATCGTGAGTAATCATAATAATTGTGACGCCCAGCCTTTTGTTTAAGTCACGTAATAATTCAAGAATTTCCAAAGATGTTTCAAAATCCAACGCAGAGGTAAATTCATCACAAAGCAGAAGAGACGCATCACCAATGAGGGCGCGGGCTATTGCAACGCGTTGTGATTGCCCACCACTTAGTTGACTGGGGTAGCTGTTTTCTTTCCCTTTTAGACCTACAAGTTTAAGCATATTTAAAGCTTTTGAACGATTTTGTTCAGAGTTTCCCTGGAGAAGTTTTAAGGGAAACATAACATTTTCAAAGGCTGTTAAGCGGCTTAATAGGTTAAAACTCTGAAAAACGTTACCGATTTTTTGCTGAATTTGCCGTTTTTCCTTTTCAGAAATTCCTGTAAATAACTGGTTATCTATCGTGATAGTCCCAACAGTAGGTTGCTCTAATCCATTAAGGCAACGAAAAAGGGTACTTTTCCCAGCCCCACTTTTTCCAATAATTCCTAAGATTTCACCCTGAGGGACCTCAAGATCAATGTCTTGTAGAACCATAGATTCATAGGATTTTTTTAGATTTTTTATAACAATAGCCAACGAATTATTTCTAATAGAATTCATCATGATGATTGTGAGAAATGATTTTAAAGCTCTTCTTCTTGCATTTTTTTTAAAAGAAAATCAACAAATACCTGTATACGCTTAAGATTTGCCAGATGAGAAGAATATACCACAAATCGATAAACTGTTGTACCAGGAATATTAGGAAGAATCTCAACCATTTCAGGATCGTCCCCTACCATATACTTATGGAGAGCTGCAATTCCAATACCTGATCGGGTGGCTTCATAAATAGCTTGGCCACTGTTAATAACGAGATATGGGATACGCGGTTTTTGAGCTCCTATCTTTAAAAGCCAATCAAGATCACTATAAATGTGAGGCATTTCTTTGCCAAAAACAATAAGCTTATGATGATCAAGGTCTTCAGGTTTTTGAGGCGTTCCATGCTTTTCTAAGTAGGATCGACTTGCATAAATACGAAAACGATAAGAGATAGGTTCACAATGAATAAGATCTGGACTGTTGAGAGCAAGGGCTGTGATACCAATATCCGCTTCCCGCATATTCAGATCGACTTCTTCATCCTTCAAAAAAACGGTTATGTCGATGTCTGGATATTGATCAAGAAATTCTTGAAGACGCGGTGCAAGCCATAAGGATCCGAAGGCGAGCGTTGTTGCAATTTGAATAGGACCTCGGGGATAATTTTTAAGTTCGTCCATGGTGGTTTGAGCCATAGCGAGCTGAGCAAAAACATTAATGACTGTCGTTTCAAGAGCTTTACCAGCTTCTGTAAGAATGAGGCCGCGGGGAACACGCGTAAAAAGAGGAGTTCCAAACCCTTCTTCAAGGATATTAATCTGCCGACTAATAGCTGACTGGCTAATATTCAGGACTTCCGTTGCTTTGGTAAAGCTCCCTGCACAAGCAACAGCATGAAAAACGCGTAATTTATCCCAATCCATGGTTTTACACCTGATTCTATTTATATTGTATCATAAGACTTTATTTTCTATTTGCAAATGACCCATTCTAAGGAAAGACCCTCCACTATCAGTTTAAGGATAAGATTGCGAGATTCCGATAATAAATATATTGACAATCCCCTCTCAATTGAAGGAATAATCTAAAATGTTTAAAGGTGCATTTTTCAACAAAAGAATGCTGAAAAGGGAATCCGGTGCGCATCAAATTGCAAGGCCGGAACTGCCCCCGCAACTGTAAACGGAGAACTATACAAGCTATAAAACCACTGAGAGGTATTCTTGGGAAGGGAGCTTGTCATAGTGAAGACCCGTGAGTCAGGAGACCTGCCTTAAAACATAACTTACTACACATCGGGCGGGGTGCACCGAAGATGGGGTCGATATATAGAATAAATTAATTATGCATATAGGCACCTTTTAAAACTCCCGCCCTGAAAGATAAAGGGCATAAATATGAACCGCGCCTATGATTTTGATCGGGATGGACACTTAATTGATTTCAATCCAACTCCCACTATTTTAAAGTTCCCCGAAGATCGTAAAAAGAAAACACCTTTAAAAATAACTACACCTCTCCAATCAAAGATTCTTCCTTCTCAGCTTCATCTCAACCGTAGTCGAGACGCTAAACTTACAGATTTTGGCAAAGCAACATTAAAGGATCGATATCTGCTGGAAGGTGAGAGCTATCAAGATATATTTGCGCGCGTTGCTTGTGCTTTTGCTGATGACCTCGCCCATGCTCAACGACTTTATGATTATATCTCGCAACTCTGGTTTATGCCCGCAACCCCCATTCTTTCAAATGGAGGCGCTAAACGCGGTTACCCCATTTCTTGTTTTTTGAACGCAGTTGCCGATAGCTTAGATGGTATTGTCTCTACCTGGAATGAAAACGTTCTCCTCGCTTCGAATGGCGGTGGCATCGGTACTTACTGGGGATTTCTTCGAAGTGTGGGAGAATCCATAGGACGTGCTGGACAAACTTCAGGTATCATTCCCTTTATTCGAGTGATGGATTCGCAAACTCTCGCCATAAGTCAAGGTTCGCTTCGACGAGGAAATGCAGCTGTTTATCTTGACATTCACCACCCTGAAATTGAAGAATTTTTAGAAATTCGCAAGGCATCGGGCGACTTTAATCGAAAGAGTTTAAATCTACACCATGGGATCACTCTAACGGATGAATTTATGCAGGCAGTTGGAGGGGATAAAGAATTTGGACTTAAAAGTCCCAAAACAGGCGAAGTTGTTCGAACGGTCAATGCGCGAAAATTATTTCAGAAAATCTTGGAAATTCGCCTGCAATCGGGAGAGCCTTACCTCATCTTCATTGATACAGCCAACAAATCCATGGCAAAGCATCAACGTGAGTTGGGTTTAAAAATACGAATGTCCAACTTATGTAGCGAGATTTTACTCCCAACAGGTCCTGATCATTTAGGCAAAGACCGAACAGCCGTATGCTGCTTATCTTCCCTTAATGCAACGACGTGGGATGAATGGCACGATAATCCCTTGATCATCGAGGATGTATTACGTTTTCTTGATAATGTTCTGCAAAATTTTATTGATACGGCACCAGAGGGTATGGCTCGAGCCAAATATTCTGCTATTCGTGAGCGTTCAGTGGGATTAGGGTTAATGGGCTTTCACTCTTTCCTTCAATCACAGAAAATTCCTTTTGAAAGCGCTCTTGCCAAATCATGGAATATGAAAATCTTTCGCCACATTCGGCGAGAAGCAGATGCTGTTTCTGTAAAGCTAGCCAAAGAACGCGGGGCGTGCCCTGATGCAGAGGATCGTGGCCTCAAAGCCCGTTTTAGTCATAAGCTTGCTATTGCTCCTACAGCTTCCATTAGCATCATTTGTGGAGGAACAAGCGCTTGTATTGAACCAATTCCTGCTAATATATACAATCATAAAACTCTTTCGGGTAATTATGCTGTCAAAAATCTTTATTTAGAAAAGGTTCTCGAATCTAAAAAAGCCAATAATGAAACTATATGGCAGTCAATTGTTGAAAACGAAGGCTCAGTGCAACATTTAGAGGTACTTTCTCTAGAAGAAAAAGAGGTATTTAAAACAGCCTTTGAAATAGACCAGCGATGGATTGTCGAATTTGCTGCTGACCGCGCGCCTTATATCTGTCAAGGACAGTCAGTGAATCTCTTTTTGCCTGCAGACATTGATAAATGGGACTTATTGATGCTTCACTGGCAAGCTTGGGAAAAAGGCGTCAAAAGTCTTTATTATTGTCGTTCAAAGTCGATTCAAAGGCCGGAATATGTGGGAGGGGAGGGTCCCATGGAAAAACTCTTGCTTACCTCGTCCACAAACTATGAAGAATGCCTAGCTTGTCAGTAAACACAGCAAAACAGAAAAAGGATCATAAAATGGCGGATTACGGAGAGGCAAACCCTCTTGAATTGCAAGGGAAAAGACTTATTGGATTATTGGAATCATCCGGAACTTATGACATTGACCGTTATCCTTGGGCTTATGAATGTTGGAAACGACAGCAGCAGATTCATTGGATGGGTGAAGAAGTCCCTCTTGGCGAGGATATTAAAGACTGGCAGTCAGAGACTCTGACAGCAAATGAGCGCAATCTTTTAACGCAGATTTTCCGTTTTTTTACGCAAGCAGATGTGGAAGTCAGTGAAAATTATTTGAAACGTTATATTCCTATTTTTCAGCCATTGGAAATACAAATGATGATGGCAGCCTTTACCAATATGGAGACAGTGCATATTGATGCTTACGCTCTTCTTCTGAAAACATTGGGGATGGCTAAAACCGAATTTGAAGCTTTTCGTGATTATACGGCCATGCGGGCAAAAGCAGACTATATGCAAGGTTTTGGCATGACAACCTGTGCTAATGTAGCACGTACTCTGGCTATGTTTGGCGCTTTTACGGAAGGTATGTGGTTGTTTGCTAGTTTTGCAATGCTCATGAATTTTCCTCGTCATAACAAAATGAGAGGCATGGGACAGATCATCACGTGGTCAATACGTGATGAGAGCTTGCATTGTGAGAGCATGATTAGACTTTATCATGAATGGGCCCAAGAAACCGGAGCTGTCACAAAATCTGTCGGTGATGATATCATCGATGTTGCTAAAACATCTGTAACTCTTGAAGACAAGTTTGTTGAACTTGCTTTTGAGTTTGGAGATGTTGAGGGAATGATGATGAAAGATATCAAAAATTACGTCCGCTACATTGCTGATTGGCGATTAACCCAGTTAAAGCTCACACCTGTTTATGGCTATTTTTCCGGGAGTCCGAGTCATTATCAGCAAACTCAACCTCATCCTCTTCCCTGGTTAAGCGCTATGCTTAATGGTGTTGAGCATGCTAATTTTTTTGAAGCCCGTTCAACGGAGTATTCAAAAGCGGCCACACGGGGGAATTGGCATGGGGAAGGGGGAGCCTGGACCTTGTTTGATGATTTGCAAAGCAACCAAAGCGTGCCACCATTTTTTTAAGGTATTGCTTTCTTATTTCATAAGCAGGATCAATTTGTAGCCTTTATTTGTGTTACAACACACTATGATTCGAAAAGAAGAATTACTGATGAGTTTTTATATAGAGCATTTTCAAAAGAATGATTGAGCATCAGCATCCTACTCAATCTTCTGGAAAATACTCAGAATAGTCTCTTTAAAAAAAATGACGGTGTAACGAGGGCGCGCATGACTTTTTGAGTCACAATACGCTTGTTGTTCCAGTAAAAAGCTTATGTATTTTTTTAAAAAATATTTCCCACTAAATTTGTGTCGAAAATTTGACTCCAGATCTTCCCTCATTTCATTGCGAGCAAGGTAGGAAATTTTCTCCGTTTTATAGAGCTTGTCCTGGTCTTTATAGTTGCTCTGCAAAGGCTCTAGAATGCCTCTAGCACCGAGCATTTGAATAAATTCCCTTAAAGCGCTTCTATTTTCTTCATCTTCTTGAGAAGCATTACGGAGTTCCCTATACCTTATGCGTATAGCGTCAATATTTCCTTTGTCAATCAAATGATTAATTAATTCTTGAGAAGCCTTAGGGTCTTTTTGATAGCCAATCTCTCCGTTCTTAAGCGAAATATATTTAAAAAGAATAAAAGAACAATCACCTTTATTAACCCGCTCGTCAATAAATTCTCTTAAAGCTTCAAAATCTTGTTGATAGCCGAAATTCCCGTAGCGAAGACCATAAAGTTTTCTATCAATGGCCCAGGGGTTTCCTTCGTTAACCAGTTTTTTATTATATTCTCTTATAAAGTATGCATTAAGTTTTTTATTATCTTCTTCTGACGGTGTCACTGGAAAGAGACGGAGAAGCGTAAAGACGGTCTCCATTTGTGCTTTAATAGTTGAAAGGACTCCGCAAGGAGATTTTTTGTATTCAGAAGACTCAAAGTAAACTTCTTGATCTGGGGCCTATAGCCATAAGTTCCCTTAAGGATCCCCTCTAACCTATAGCTAATCGCGTAAGTGTGGTCAATCGCGTGGTGACTTGCTTGAGAAATAAGTTCTTCGATAGACTCTCTTATACTGTCGTGATTAAACGACAGCTCAGTCATTTTTCTTCTTAGTTTTACTTGAATGGGACCCTCATACCCCAACGCTGCAAGTCTATCCACAGAAAGGTATCTGGGCATACAATAAAATAAAGAATTGAAGGTTTTTGCTCGGAGGAGATGGATAACGTAGTCCTTGGCCGGAAAAGAAGGCCAATCCTCATATGCAAAACCTAATTGGGCGAGAAAGGGCTCCCATAACTCATTTTTTTTAGAGATGTACTCCCATTGCCTGCAAACACCAGCTGCTCTGGAGAGAGTTTTTGGAGATGAGTACTCAAAAATTTTGAGTAAGATTTCATAGGGAAACAATGGAGTTTCGTCGCGAGGGTCTATAGTGTGTCTTTCTGCCTCCTCAGACAATGAAGGTGAGAGAACAAGCGTATCGGATTCTTCTTCGCTAGTTAAGAGATCATTGCTTGCAACAAAAGGCGTAAACGAGCTAGATGAGGAAGAGACCTGTGATGATTGACGTCTTTTTGTCTTATCGTTATATTCTGCTCGTACAGGGCTTTTTAAGGCAAGAGCCGTGGGAAAATCAAGTTTACTGTCATTACTTGCAAATAAAAATGAAGAGTTTGTTAGTGTTGGAAGCAACAATACATAAAATTTATTCAATTTATCTACCTCATTCATTAATTCATAATATATACATATTAACTTAATTATTGTAAGTCAAGGACGGCAGTGAAGATACGATTGCCAACACCATCCTTACCCCTATCTCTCAATTTTTAATAAGTATTTGGATAGACAGATGAAAAATTGTCTGATAGTGAGTATTCCTTTAAAAAATTAATGTACTTATTTAATGCTTGTTTATTTTGTATGTAATAAGAAGAAAGTAGGAATTCCTTTTTCTTTCTTTCGCGAGCCTTATGATTTTCTTGACCAATCAGATGTTGTCTTAATCGTTCTGCAGCTTCGCTGTCTTTTTGATAAAAGCAATTTCCATTTACAAGTCCATCATATTTTCTTGTAATTGCTTTACAACTTCCTACAGAAACGAGTTTGTCATTTAATATCCTTATACACTTTATCTCTTCTCCAAGGTCCTCATTTGGTGCCTCTTTTGAGCCCCATGGATAACAAAAAAAGTCACGAATCGATGTAAAGACTGTTCTCGAAAGAACTGTGAGAGGATTTTGCTCCCTTGTAAAAACCCATTCGACTTTTCTTTCAATAGCTATATCAAATCCTTGCTTCACTAGTTGATCAACGTAAGCTACTGCGCTTTCTTGGGATTGTGAGTACCCAAAATACCCATATAAAAGTCCTTTGATTTTTCTTTCGATAGCCTTAGGATATCCTTCAGAAATTAGCTGATCGTTGAAATGTCTTGCCGCATTTGGGTCTTCTCGATAGCTATCGATCTCAAAATAAAGTCCAAAGACTTTTCTTTCACAAGCTAAAGGATATCTTTGAGCAGCAAGTTGTTCATTAAATTGCCGCGCAGCTTTTAAATTTTTTGGATAACCATGGTTTCCTTCCATCAGTCATTTGAATTTCTTTTCAATGGCTTCTTTATACCCTAAAGCGACAAAGCGATCGTTATCCTGAGGGGTTTTTAATTCGTTGATTATTCTGTTAATGATAAGGGAGTTGAGAGCAGAGATAACGCCAATTTTAGGGTGAAGACAAGGGGGAAATCTTAAACCCATTTTTCTATAAAATGGTTCCTATAAACGTCGGTCGTGAGAAACAGTCCGCCACTGTTGAGAAACAGAAGCTATTCTTGAAAGTGTTTTTGGGGGAAGAGGCTGGAAAATTGAAAACAATAAATCATCACATGTAAGCACGTCTTGAAATATTGAGGATTTATAAGCAAGGGATAGTTCGTGTTTTGAATCGATGCTAATGGTAGCAACTCTTCTTGGAAAGGGTGACTCTTCAATTATCGTCGTTAAAAGAGAAGAAGTGAATAAAAAAGAAAACAAAAACGATAAAAACGTCTTCAATATATAAAAATTCCTCATCATAAAAAATATTTTTCAAATATAAATCTATTCTTCAAGCATCAAGAGTTCGGGGGATAAAATTAACGAACTCTGGCTAAAGAAAGCTGTTGGTTGTTAATTTTAGATATTATCCTATGTATACAAGCTCATAGTCTTTTTATAAAGAGGCTATTTCTAAAATGTGTCCTTATTTTCGTTCATAACAGCAGCACGTCGTCAGATGATCATTCACCATCCCAATGGCTTGCATATAGGCATATATAATGGTTGAACCGACAAAGGTCATTCCCCGCTTTTTTAAGTCTTTTGATAAAGCATCACTTGTTGGTGTTTGAGTGGGAACTTCTTCAAACCGGTGCCAATGATTAAGGATAGGCTTTCCGTTTACAAACTTCCATAGGTAACGATCAAAAGATCGGAACTCTTGCTGAATTTTAAGAAACACTCGAGCATTCTGCCTTGTTCCAAAGATTTTTAATCGGTTACGAATGATCTTAGGATTTTGGCGCAAATCTTCCAATTCATCATCACTCATAGAGGCAACTTTCGCAGGATCAAAATGATGAAAAGCGCTGCGATATCCTTCACGCTTTTTAAGGATTGTTTCCCAACTTAGTCCAGCCTGTGCTCCTTCCAAGATCAGCATCTCAAACAAATGTTGGTCATCATGGGACGGAATGCCCCATTCATGATCATGATAATCTGCATAAAATTCTTTGCCTAAATCTCCCCCGAAGCAGCGGATTTTGGGGTCACTCCCGAGCACTGTCATTCACGCACCTTTTTTCATGGTTAATAAGCCATTTCTTGCGGACGATTCCCCCGCCATATCCGCCCAACTCTCCATTAGTATTGATAATACGGTGGCAAGGAATAATGATGGCAAACTGATTGGCGCCATTTGCATTCGCAACAGCTCGAAAAGCGGATGATTTACCAATTTTTGCTGCCATTTTCGCATAGGACAGTGTTTCACCGAAAGGAACTTTCGTCAATTCTTCCCAGACACGCTTTTGAAAAGGAGAGCCCAGTAAGTAAAGGGGTGTTTTGAAATTCTTTAATTTACCTTCGAAATACTGACTTAACTCATGTTCTATTGAACAAATTGGTGGAGTAACCCCGGGAATGATGGTTGATTTTGTTTTTTGCCTCAAACGCTCAATCTCTCGCTCCAGCCCACGACGATCCACAAATTCTAAAAGGTAAAGAACCTTCTCATTTGCAATGGCTATCATAGGACCCAATGTTGTATCTATCCACGATGCTTTTAAGATAGTCTTCTCTCCAATTAAAGTTGGGGCCGCTCCCATAATACGGGAGAAAGCATCCCTAAACCCACTACTGGATTCATAGCCTGCCTCAAGCTGTGCTTCGATCACAGCCTCACCCTCTCTGATTTGTTTCATAGCGATTCCCATGCGTCGCGCACGGGCATATTCAACAAATGTCATATTAAACCGCTTTTTGAACTGGCGGCGTGCCGTTGACGCCTCAGCGGACAAATCCTGAAAATCCCTATCTTTCCATCGTTTTGAAGGATTTTTTTCAACCGCTTCGACAAGCCTTCGGACAAGTTCTGAAACGTGATGGGGATGGGATAAAGGACGGCAACGCTGACAGGGACGAAAGGAAGCCAGAAGGGCTTGTTGAGTCGTTTCAAAAAATTCACAATTTTCAAACTTTGGCTTTCGTGCAGGGCACGTGGGTCGACAAAAAACGCCCGTTGTTTTCACTCCCACATAAAACACATTTTCATAGTCAGGATTTTTATTTAGTAATGCCTGATAATATTCTTGTTGAATTTCAGCTTTAATCACCTTTTTCCTCGCTCAATATAGTGTCTTCAATCCTAATAATAAGCGACTTCATCAAAAGCTGCCGCCGAAATTCAGGCATTTATTTTTTATTTTTGTTTAGGACATTTCATTTGCCTCTCATTTTTTGACAAATTGCTGAATCTTCAGCAAAAGATTTATCTGTAAAGACGTCTACACTCCAAATTTTTATGGTATTTCCTCTTATAGATAAAGCTTCATACCCTCATGGCTGGCG
>JAKBAL010000003.1:13909-16238 GCA_021809225.1 Pseudomonadota bacterium
GTAAAACCTAGTTTTTCATAAAAAATCTTCGAGCGGGAACGTATTTTATTTGTTGTGAGTTGAACAATATTGCAATCTTTCTCTCTTCCCTTGTGAATGGCTTTTTGGAGCATCCATGTTCCCACACCTTGGTTTTGAAATTTTTTATCAATATGGATATTTTCGATATTTAGCCGCCATGATCCTTTGAAAGAGAGGGAAGCCATAAAGGTTAAATGACAAGCACCAATTACTTTTTCATGATAATCAACAACCAAAATAACTTGGTTTTTATCCTCCATGATAGCCTGAAAGGCCCTACGATAACTTGGTAATAAAGGATCAGAAAGAAATTCTCGTGTGGATCCTAGTTCATCTTCGGCGAGTAGGCGTACAATTTCCGGCAGATCTGCTTCTGTGGCGTGCCTTAGAGATAGCGTCTTCAGCATGAAGGCTCAGCCTGAGTGATTTTCATAGCACCTTCCCCATCTCAATGTCTTGAGGATCTCCTTCATAGCCATCAGGATCGTTAAAAGGCATTTCAGTGTAGTCCTGCTTTCTGTAGAACTTATAGGGTTCGGGAGATGATTGGGTCTGCAAAGACTTATATCCTTTCTCTTTAAGCCAACGCTCACACAAGGTTAAAAAATGACCTCCCAGTCCTTCGTTTCTAAAAGACTCATCAATCACGATGATTCGCAAGGCTGCTCGTTGTTTTGGCCAAAGCTGAATATGAGCATAACCAACGATCTTTGTGCCCTGGTAAAAAATGAAATGAACATGGTCCTTATGGTCAAAGGTCCAGGTGTAGGGATCAGTCATGGGAATCTTATCGAAAAAGTACTTGTTTCTGAAATGGCGTGCGGTCTCCCATTCATCATGATGGGTGCAAAACCGCATACATTGCCCCTTAAATCCAGCTTGATCTAATGTCTTTTTAATGAAGACGTCTTTTCCTAAACTATACCCTTTGAAGGGCCCCTGGATTATTTCATGAGAAGAGTCTTGCCTCACCAGCTTTAGCTTTAAAGCCGCATATTCCTCAAGAGCTTCTGGATGGTTGCGGAGATAATCGCGAAACAAAAGGTTGAGCTCAATTTCAGGATTTCCTTCCGCAAAAACATGCAAATTAATATTCGTGAGAGGAGGCCTTTTTCTAAAGCCAAGGTGATAGGGAATGTTGAATTCTCCTCTGTATTCATAATCAATCTTTTCTAGGGGAGGGACTGACAGGGCTCGTTCCTTCACAACAGTAATGATATCAATTTTAGGTTTTGCACAAAGCCTAGGCACAGCTGTGGACCCTACATGATGAACGGCAACGCAAGCTTCATTCAGAGTTTGCTTAATTTTTTCCGCTTCTTCTGCAAACAAAGTGGGCCACTTAAAATCATAAGGAACAATTTCAATCCTGGAGATCATGCTCAAACCTTTTTAAGATATATATTTATGAACGAATGTTTTGCGAAAGTTAATTCAAAGAATTACAAATGTTAAGAAGAAAATGACTGAGTGAAGAAGTAGTCCAGAGTTTAATGAGATAGAAAAAAATAATGACTCAAGCCATTCCTCTTTTTATGAGGGAAAGTATAGACATAGAATTTAAAGAAATTTGTTTAACTTAAGTAAATACACAAGCTTGTTGTAGTCAAAAATTCCCTCTGTTAAATCATATTTTAACGAAAAAAATTTGGGCGAACGAAGTTCTAAATAAAAGATACCGCGCAAGCGTAAGTCCGTAGAGATTGACTTGAAATTTCTCTTTTTAAGGCAATAAGGACATTTTTCCTTAAAAATAAAAAAAGAGTACAGTGCTTCATAAAAAATTTTAAAGTATTTTATGTGAAGCTCCTGGATTACATCGGCCCCTTACGGGGCCCACGTAATTGTAAATCCAGTTTTTTTAAAATTATGTAATGCTTTTATAACAACGTTAGACTAATTACTGCCTTGATTATTATTTCTAAACCCCTTGCCTTCACCAAGTAGATTATAATCTGAATTTGCGGCATTGGTAATAGCATCTTTTTCTAGCCGATGAGTTTGGTCCAATTGCGCTTGAGGGCGAGTTTGAGGTTGCAGCAAATTCACTGCATTATAGAATTGACTTTCAGCTTGTGCCATGCACGCCCGCAATTGAAGTTGGCCGGTAGATTCATTATCAACGCAATTCCTTAGTTCTTCGCATCGCTTATTTGCATGTGCATAAAGAGCAGTCCCTTGGTGGGATGCTGCCCACGCTTGACACTCCTTAAGAGTCGCGGTTGACTCGGGAACAATATCCTCCGCATTAGCATAACTTACCCAGGCAGTCATAGCAAAAACTGTAGACGCAAAAATAGAAACTTTC
>JAKBAL010000346.1 GCA_021809225.1 Pseudomonadota bacterium
CCTTGAATATCTCCGTTCTCCTAAATCCAGAGAACAAGAAGAAGAGACGCTGGAAATTTCAGCTCCTTCTCTTGAGTCAGTTGATAAAACGTCTCAATCCATTTTCCTCACCTCTTTAAAATAGGAGAAACCATCAATGCAACTCATTCTATCAAAAAACTTTCTGCCTCATCATTCTAACAATTTATGTCTGAAGTTGTCCTCTTTCTTAGAAAGAAAAAAGGCTATTTTTTCTCTTCCTTACCCAAACATCGCATGCGATTGGCATAGGCTACTTACGCTATCTCTTTTTGTTTTAGCTACCTTTATTTTTATCTCGCCAGAAGCTTTTGCGGTTGTCCCAGACGGAGAGATGACCCCCAGTACACTGAGACTCAACACTCTTCTGAGTGGCAACATCATGAACGTCATTATGGGTATAGGAATTGCTGCCTCCGTCGTCTTTGCTTTCATGAAATCAAGCCTTATTCCTCTTGGAATTGGTATCAGCTCAGGTGTTTTGTACGGATTCGCTAAAACCTGGATTGACGCCGTATTCGCCCTTTGCGTGTGAGGGAAAGAGGTCATCATGGATCGTAATGAAAACTACCTTCTCAATCGTTTAGATCAACCTCTGCGGTTCTTAGGCGTCAATAAAGATGAGGCTTTATCTTTTATGGGACCAACCGTCTTAGGCTTTTTTATGGGCTACATCATTACAGGAATTGCTTTGGGGATTTGTCTTTTATCAGCTTATCGCGCCATCAAGAAGAGAAATGAAGGAGCTGCTCTCATTCACGCTCTCTATTGGTATCTTCCTACATTTAAAAAGTCTTTCAAAATCTATCTGCCTTCCCATATCCGGGAGTATATAGGGTGAACATTAGCTATCTCCAACAAAACACTACCAAGTTCCTTTCTCAACGTAATGGTCTCCTTATTGTTGTGGGCATCATGGCTTTTAGCAACGTTATGTTAAGCATTGGATATCTTGGTAAAAGCGAGCGGATTATTCTCGTTCCTCCCCACATCAAGAAAACTCTTTGGCTACAAGGGGGAGAGGTTTCTCAAGAATATCTCGAAGAGATGGGCCTTTATATGGCGAAACTTCTCCTTGATCTCTCCCCTGGGAGTTTTTCTTATAACCACGACATCCTTTTAAAGTACGCCACGCCTGAAGCTTACGGTTCTCTCAAAAGACAGCTGATGGAAGATGGAGAACAATACGCAAAGTTTCAACTTTCAACCAATTTCAAGCCTAGGGAAGTTGTCGCTCATCCACAAGCCCTGGAAGTGGTTGTCAAAGGTACATTAGCAAGCTTCGTTTCAGGAAAACATATTCGTGATTCTCAAGAAACTCTTTCTCTTAAATTTAGTCTAAGGGGAGAAGGTCTTCTTTTAGAACACGTCTCAGGAGGAAAACCCTATGAACATTAAGTTTTTACCCTTTCTGTTTTTTGGAACAGCAATTCATGCCGCTATTGTGAAGCCTCTCGATAACTTAAAAGTCATCGAAGTTTCCATCTCCAGGGAAGGTCTTACCCGTATCACCGTTAAAGATGACAGAATTCTGAATGTTTTTGGCGTGACCGGAGAATACGTCCTGGAAGCGGATGAAGATCAAGGACAAATCTTTATTCAACCCGCAAACTTCGGAGCAACCACGCCCCTCAGTTTGACGATTACAACGGAAGGAGGGCATACCCAAGATCTTCGTCTCCTTCCCAAAGATCAAGCTCCAGAAGCTTTAATCCTTGAGTCGATGGAAGATGGCTTAGGTCATGAACATTTACCCTATAGAAATTCAAAACTATTAAAGGGTCAATCATTGTACCCTTCCCAATCTCGACTGCTTTTATCTCCAGCCTCTCAACCTCATCCTCCAATTAGTAGAAATGAAATCGAAGATCTTCTTCAGGCCTGTCGCCAAGAAAAAATCCCGATCGGATATAAGACTGTTCCTATCAATTGGAAAAAATCTGTTTCGAACGCTTCTGAAGCCTCGAGAGATGATCTTAAAAATGACCTTCAGTCTGTCGTTACTCAAGATGATTCTCAACCGGAAGATGCCGAGAATTTTGCATTCTTTCCCCTCTTGATCAGAGAACTCAAAGGAGAAAGGCTTCGAGGTCTCACCTATGAACTCAAAAACACCTCAAATACTCCCTTCACTCTATCAGAAGCTGAATTCGCAAAGAGTCTGGATTTAAAACGCAATAGCATTATTGCCATTCTCATGACCAAAAAAACTTTAATCCCTGGAGAAAGGACGTTTGTTTATGTCGTTGCAAAATCTCTTGAATAAGTTCCGTAAGAAGATTTCTCATATGAGAGAATCTTTTGACTTACGTTCATTGAAAGATGCCCTCTTTCAGAGAATATCTCTTGAGAGGACATTTAAGCTTACCTCAACGTCTGGGATTCGAAGACTCCAATTCTTCTGGGCGGGAGTTATCTTGCTGGCTTTTCTTGGGGCTTTTTATAGCGTTCTCATTTTGTTCTTTCACCAAAAACCTGCTCTTAAAGTTGCAGAAGAAAAGAAAACAACGCCTACCCTTATTGAAACCATGCCCCGCAAGGTCGATCTGAACGAAGTTCTGCGTCATAAGGTTGAAGGTGAAATTCAAAAACTCTCTGAGGAAATCTCAGCGCTTAAAGTCCTCTTTCAAGAATCTCTTTCAAGGGAAGGATTTCAAGAGAAACGAAATGATGAGCTAAACGCTCTCCAAGAAAACTCTGTTCAAGATGATAAGGATATGGAAATACCCAACGCTTACGCTCATGAGCTTGAAGCCAAGATCTCTCAGTTAGAAAGACGTTTAGAAAACCCCCTCCCAACGATTCAAAGAGAAAACAATCCTTCGTTTTCTCAAAATTCGGAGGAAGAGCGAAACAAGAGGAGTATTCAAAAGTTCTCCCTAGGGCTCACTGAAAACCCAAAACATAAAATTATTAAGACTGTTGAAACAACGATTCCAGCTGGAGCCTTCGCTAAAACGGTTCTGCTCTCGGGGCTTGATGCCGCAGCCTCTATGAATGCGTCTTCTGATCCTCGGCCCATGCTATTGAGACTCATTGATCCAGGAACTTTACCCCGATCTTTTCAGAGCGATTTAAAAGATTGCCATTGCACGGCTAGCGCTTTTGGAGATTTGTCCTCAGAGCGCGTTTATGCGCGCTTGGAAAAACTCAGCTGCATTGAAAGGTCGACGGGAGAAATCATTGAAACTCAAGTTGCGGGTTATATTGCAGGCGCTGATGGAAAAGCAGGCATTCGAGGAGGAGTGGCG
>JAKBAL010000347.1 GCA_021809225.1 Pseudomonadota bacterium
TCGTCTCCGAATCAAGGCCGTCTTCCTTGCAGGCTCAACCACTGTATTCGACGTAACAGGAACTTTCATTCTACGCATCATGAACGTCCTACTTCTACTAAAAGTGCTGGCTTTTGCGCTAACTGACAAGTCCAATGAGTTTATTCTCCTATCTTGTTCGGCTTCGGCTTCGGCAAAAGACCTCAGCATATCAGCCAAAGTAGAGGCATTGACATCATCTGGAGGATAACACTGGCTCCACAATGCTACTAGCTTCTCAACTCCCATTCCACACTCTGTAAATAGCTGGCCTATTTGAAGTGGCATGCTATGACGAATTCTGCGTTTTAAAATGTCATCAACGATGTGATAGATTTCCTTCTGAAGCAGCCTGCATCTATACAATAGATTGGATGGAATTCTTTTGAAAATCTCCAGCTTTATCTCGATGGGTATAGTCTTGAAATTGGGAAAGTTATTACCCGTTGGTAGCAATTCAGGTCCATTATAATATATTTGATATATGTAGCCGAAAGGGGCTGAAGCGGTATGATTATATGCCATGACCTAGTATCATTCTGTTTACTTGATCTACTTCTAGACGCTATAGCTAAGGCAATATCAAGTTCTAAAAATGTTTGACCACTCGTGACAGTCGGTATGACCCAAACAGACAACTCAGTAGCATGCTGTCGTAAACACTTCTAGTATACCTCAATGCGATGCATCGACGAACTAAGGGCTGTGCATCCAAAATGGGCTGAGGTCGCATAACTTATGTAAATGGAATGGAGGAAATTACATGGAAATGATAAAAAATTAAGATTAAAAATCAACAAAATTCAGTAAAGAAAATAGAAATAGTTTTTTAAGGAGAAATACTTATGTCGGAAACAAAAACAGAGATTAGGTTTAGTTCGGAGATTGTTACATTATCTGGACAACGCGAATATTCTGGGACCAGCACTATTAGTCTTGGTAATGGTATTGCTTATAAGGATGGAAAAAATATTGCGTTGCAAGGATTCAAGTTATCATACGGCATTGACGAAGATCATGAAGTTGAAGATCTTTCAGTTAAGATATCTAACCCAATATGGAAGCAAGAAAACGGGGAATTTTTGTGTGACTATACCTATTGGGGTCGGTTGGAGACTGAAAGAGATGATGTGGAAACTGAAGTTTCTTTTAGAGTTCTTGCTTTTGCAGAGGTTGAGGTTCCAGCTTAACTTATGATTTGAGGCTTTAATTATAAGGAGAATAAATTACTATGGCTATTAAAACGGTTACAAAAACTCATACTTTTTCTTCCACAACTGAAGAAGACTTTTCAATTGATATGGGAGGGAAAATTTATGAAAAGCAAGCTACTGTTATTTTACAGGGGTATGATATGGGATACCAGGACGATTATGATCATAATGTAAGAATCTGTAAATTAAGAATTACTAATGTAGGTGTTGATGAAACAAAGATTGATTATACAATAAACTTTCAGCTTCAGGATGACGGGGATCATTTAGGAGAAGCAACCGTAAATATTGTTGCCATTGCCGATATGGAATAAATCTAATAAATACATTAATTTTTTAAAGAAAGGATAAAATAATGTTATCTTTCCAATCACAGTCTTTTACCTTTACACCTGCAGATGGAGCGACACCCAAGAAAACACAAACTTTTTCGTTTGATAATACTATTAGAAACTATGGTGCGGCTCTTCAAGGATTTGAATTTAAATTTGGGGCCGACGAAGACGATAATAATATCGAAACTATGACCGCAGATATTACAAATATATCTCTCAATAATAATAAAACAGAGGTGACAGTTGAAGTAGAGTTCACATTTAAAGATCATCGAGATCATATAGGGGAAGGGCAGGTAGATGTTGTCGTTTTTGCAGACCTTGAAACATAAAGAAGGTATTTTTTCAAGACTGCTTAAAAAGACTATTTCTATATTTTATTTCTTTTTCTAAAGGACATTTTATGTCAACACCAGAGATACGTTCTTTCCAATTTGGAGGGAGCAACGTTAATTTGTTCCGGGGAGATGTTAATACAAGTATGACGCTTGTTTCTCTTCCCTCGAGAAGTAATTTAGATGTCGAAGTAAAACTTTCTTATCGCAGTAATGTGCATGATCAAGCAACTTTATGGAATTTAGAAGCGCCTACAGGAACTGTTGGTCTTGGGTGGTCTTTATCTTACGAGAGAATTCAACTTGCATCAACTTCAATTTCTTCATTGGTAGATAAGAGTTACTTACTGGTGAATTCGGATACATCTTCACTTCTGAGTGCTTCAGATGAAATATGGAACTTTTTTAAAATGGGGCTTGAGTTTAAAAGCGCTCTTCAAGAAGGAAAAGTAACTTTTCAACTGCGTGAGCAGTTTGCTCTTAACTCTATTCCTCTTTCAGAGAATTGTCGTGTGAGTGGAGGTTTAGAAGGTCCTTGGACAATTAAAGATGATGACTATGAAACCATTTTTGTAGTTACGCTTTTAGAAAGCTCTCTAGAGGTCAGTGCAGGAGGTCAAGGGTTTGAACTGCAAAACTATCAATTTTGGAAAATCCGTTATTATCCTGATTATGAGAAGTGGATTGTTGTTAAAGAGAATGGCCTTGTTTCTACTTATGGAGGCCTCAAAACAAAAACTAAGAATACACTTCAATGGGGCGTAAAATGGGGAAACTGGGTTGGAAGTAGCAGTCTCATTGAAGGCCAAGAACAGTATCCTGTAGCATGGAACCTTTCGAGTGACTTTAACACTTGGGGAGATCGTGTAGAATATGCTTATGAAGTCACTGAACAATGCGTTGGGAGCGAAACAGGAAAATCTTATACGAAAGCTTGTTATCTTTCTTCTATAACAGATGTTTTTAAAAGAACGGTCTCTTTTTATTACACAGAAAAAGAGATTAACGAATTTATGGATCCTTATAAAGCTGTTCCTAATAATGACCCTAATGCCTATCAAAGCCGTTACGAAACAAAATACCTTGATCGGGTAGAAGTCAAAAGCGCTGATGATAAGCTTTTATATGCTTTTCAGTTTTTTAGTGATGTCAAAAATGTAACGGGGAGATCAGAAGAAGATCCACTTTATCTTGAAACATCTAAAAGGTTTTTGACTGAAATTATACAAGAAAATGGTTTTGGTGAATCTTTGCCAGGTGTAAAATTTGATTACTATTTTGAAAGTACAGATCCTAATCCTGGAGCTCTTAAATCTATTACGAATCCTCAAGGAGGCATTTCTCTTTATACATACCGCCAAGATCG
>JAKBAL010000348.1 GCA_021809225.1 Pseudomonadota bacterium
TTTTGAGGATAATTATTTTAAAGATGAGTTAGAAAGAAATTTAAAAAATAGTTGACACATTATATAATATGTACTATAATAAAAGAGTCGAAAGACGCTAAAAAATTAAGAAAGGATAAAAATGACAGATTTTAATTTCAAACACTGCATGCAATCATGTGGTTTTTCCAGACATCAAGCTGCTCAAAGACTCTCAATTCCGATCGCGTTGATCGCGTGTTATGAAGAGGAAACTGCGAAGATTCCTGCAAAAAGAATGGAAACATGCCAGTCCATTTTCAAGGCTATTGAGCAGGAAAGATTCGAGAAGAAATGCTTAGAGAAAGGACGGTCTTTACAGACGTCTCAGGACTTTAAAGAGTGTCTGGATGATCTTTTATCCTGTTTCAATAGCCATAAAAAGGGGGGAGTATTCTGGCCTGTTGTCGATAAGGCTTATTTTCAATTCCTAGACCCGTATCTCGACGGCGATGTCCATGGAATTCGCTATCTCGAACGAGAGATTCAGACTCGGTTTGACGAGAATAAGTTTCAGCCTCATACCTTTACGAAGACAGAAATCATCACACAGTTTTATGTGATTGAGTTTTTGCCTTTTGATGATGATGGGCGGCGATGGAGCGATGAGGACTTTTATCAGTACAGTTTATCGACCCGTTATTTTCAGGATAAGAAAAAGAAGCTTTCTGAACGATCCATTCTTTATCTCTTCGGAAACAATATTGATACGCTTGTTGAGAAAGTGATGAAATAATTCAACATTTTTTGAATAAAAAGATTTATTATATGGGATATTTTATAGTAAAATCAATAAAAATTATTGAGGTTTACGATCATGACATTCAGGAACAAGATATTCAGAATGTGGGTGTGTTTTTTGACTCTCATGCTTCAGGGGATGGCTATGGATCACCAAGAAACCGTTGAGGTTGCCATAGGATTTAAATCGTATTATCCAAAGCCTTTAAAGGTGTTAAGTCTAGACAAGAATGAGGGGGTTATTTCTTTTTGTACCCATAAAGTTGGTTCATTTATCCAGCCGGGAAAAGAGTTTGGGCTTGGGATTCAATACAAAAAAGCTGAAACTGTTGAAAACCTTCCCTTAAACAAGCTTGTGATAGAAAATATGGAGGGGAGTACTGCTGAATTAACATGGTATGCTGTTCAATATCCTGAAATTGGCTATGTTGTTATTTCTTCAATCTATTCTTCACCTAATTTCATTATTGACGGGATGTGCGGACAGGGAGGGTTTAGTGGCAACATTCCTAACTTAGAAAAATTGCAATGAAGACAATTGCTGAAAAAAATACATTTAATGAAGCGTATCGACGCTTAAATACTTTCTTAAATCATCCAGTTGGAGTTGCGCCTGCTCCTAGGGCTCATTTTGGTATGGGAACGCGGCGTTTGCTGCCGCCTATTCATGGAGCTGGGCGTCGAGGTGCTTTAACACGCCAACAAATTGTCGACCTTTTAGATCCTCAGGTGCAAGAGGTGGCGAATAGAGTCGCAGGAGGTGGAAATGATGTTGGGATTTTTTCAGCCCCTGAATATTTTTTGAATCCAAATCCTCATGTGCCTCTTCGTACTTCAACCATCCGAGAAGCTCTTAAAGAGGTTTCACAAAGATACCCAAATATTTTAATGGGTATTCCTGCATATGGATATAAAAAGTTCAATGCTATTCGCCATGTTCCAGATGTTCAACATTTAAGAGATAGACTGAATGGCGTTCCTGATCGTTATGGAGTTCAAGGCAACCCAAATTCTATCGAGCCTTTTCCCCTTCCAAATGATGCTCAAAACCCTTCTTATTTAAGAAGACATCGACGGTATCCGATAAGGCCGCAATACTTAAAAAGGCTCGCAAAAAATGTGAATTACTTTTATTTAGGAGGAGAAAAGATTGGCTCTCAAAAGAAAAGGGCTTATTTTCATGAAATTGATAAAAACTTAAATCCACGGGCATTTCCGAGCTTAAATGGAGAAGGGTTTAAGGTTTCTAAAAGAATACGCCCTGCTGATCGAGGTATTGGAGGAATTGGGGCTGGACAAAAAGCAGATTTTTTAAGAAATAATTTATCTTCCAATATTTGTTTTGAGCAGCAATATTTAGTCCCATCTTCCAATGTTCCTCCTGGAATCATCCCACCAGGTCATCCAGGTGCTGGAAACCCTTATGATGCTGCAGATTTTACGGGAAATAAGCGCCTTCATTTTTCTCCCTCTCAAAATGTGAATAACATTGGGCGGCATAATCAAACACCCAAACAAAATACTTATTATCCTGGCGGTCAAACAGAATTTTCCATTACACCATTATCAGCTGGAATTAATACATCTCAAGCTGGGTTTCATGGACATGGCGGCCTAAGACAGCCTATTCGATTTCCAACAATACCCGGAGGGTTGCCGGAGACTTACAATAATTACAGAGAACCTGTTCCTGTTGGGTTGGGTGGTATGCTAGCCGCTGCAGGCGCCCAGAGTTGGCAGCCATTTTTACAGAGGGAAAATCCTGATATGATGGCTCATAATGTAATGCATAATCCTGACCATGGATTGTTTATGGGCCATAATTTTAAAGGACATCACGTTCAGATCCCTGATCAGATCGAAGTTTTTCGTCCTATTGAATGGGAACATCTTCCTCCTGGGGCACTGCAACCTCCTCCTGGAGCTGTATTGCCTCACATGCCTCTTCATAGAGGTCTTCTTGTGAGTCCTCCTGTGCAGAGATAAAACTGTATCGTTTTTATAAAATCAATCAGACTTTTGATAAAAACCATTGTATACTCTTATCGTAAAAGTTTTCTAAAAACGTATCTTTTGGTTTATGGATTCTGCCGTGTTTCAGCCTTCCCTGCCACCTCTTCCTGCCCAAGGGTATTTGATGCCTGACCCGTCTATGCAGTCTTCGATTGAAGAGATGCCGGATGGAGGTGTCATGGTGAATCTTGATCCACAAGCGGCCTTTCGTGAACCCACCGCCGCTCATGAGGAAAACCTTGTGCTTAGGCTGGAAACCGGTCTTCTCCGGTTACTGGGATCGTCTTTGAAAGCAGCGATTGAGGAAGATCAGGAATCCCGCAAGGAATGGGAATCCATTTTGGTGGAAGGGTTAAGCCAACTGGGGTTAACTTACGAAGACAAAGACTTTCCCTTTGAAAGCGCGTGCGGTGTCTATTCCAATGCCTTTATGCAGGCCGTTGTTACGTTTGTCTCCAATGCAACCGCTGAGCTTTTGCCGCCTGACG
>JAKBAL010000349.1 GCA_021809225.1 Pseudomonadota bacterium
GCAGTGGTAGCGGTAGTTCAGGGGTATTTGTAATAGAAAGAGTTTAAATAACGTTTTCAGCACCCTAACCCTTAAGTTGACGCCTATGCGCCTTCGCAGGGACGGGAATGACGCCGATGAGGATGAATAGCTCTTATTTAAGATATATATTTATTTTGTCACATCCTCAAGAGAAGCAACTTAGGGACAAATCCAATAGACACGTAACCCTTTTTTGTGATGTGGCGCTTTTACTTTTTTGGGGTCTTTCCCTGATTTACAGAAGAATTGTGTCCCTGGGCTAAAAGAATAAAGATCCCCCGAATTTCCTGTAAAATTAACGATAACTGAGGGTGGTGGACAGTCCCCCGATGGTGCACACGTGCCATTGGGACATTGAACCTGACCGGATGGACATATAAATGGAGTTGTTCCTTTTACCGGCCCCGACGCCAAAAAGACACTAACTGCAATTGTCATTAATTTAATAATTTTTTTCATTTTTCTTTCCCTTCAGAAGGACCCTGTTATGCAACCCACTATAAAACATTACACTCCCTCGCATCAACCTCAAAAGAAGGGGCTTATTGGAGGGTACGCCAGTTTTTTTAACATTGTTGACCAACAAAGAGATCGAATCGCCAAAGGTGCCTTCACGAAAACGATAGGCTTGTGGCGACAATCAGGGAAAATGCCCAAGATGCTTTGGCAACACGACCCCAAACAACCGATTGGGGTGTGGACCCATCTTCAAGAGGACACACAAGGTCTTTATGTTGAAGGACGGCTCACCCTCGGCGTCACCAAGGCCGATGAAGCCTATCTTCTGTTGAAGACAGGAGCATTAGATGGTCTTTCCATTGGGTTTCGAACAATAGAAGCCTTGCAAGATAAAGAACGCAACGCGCGAGTCTTGCTGACTATTGATTTGATTGAAATTTCCCTTGTCACTTTTGGCGCGAATGCCAAAGCCGTTATTTCTGTAATTGGTGGTTAGTCGTTAGTAGTCGTTATTAGAAAAGTAATGACTCACTCCATTGTGTCCTCCTTGGCAAGAAATACTTGTTTTACAAGGGAAAACAAGCTTTTTCTAGCCCAGGGGTGACACGCGCGGGGGGAGTAGTGAATGAATATAAATAAACCAACAAGAGAGGATCGAATGCACGATTATGATATTCAAACAACTTCCGACGATTTGGCGCAAACGTTTGAAGAATTTAAAAAGGTCAATGAGGAACGCCTCACCAAACTTGAAAAGAAAGACCATGTGGACCCGATCTTACAAGAAAAAATGGAGCGTCTTGAAAACCACTTGGATCAAGCAGAAAGACGTCTTAAACAGATGGAAGCTCAAAAAAGCCGTCCACTGCTGGAGCTGGATATGGAGCCACTTTCTAACCACACCCATGCCTTTATGGACTATATCCGCAAAGGACTTGATACTCCATTGCACGTCTATGAACAAAAAAGCCTTACGACAGGGTCTGATCACGATGGTGGTTATTTGGTGCCTGTCGGTCTTCATGCTCATATGTATGCAACTCTGCAAACAGCATGTGTCATGCGAGGACTTGCCAGCGTTCGTGAAATTTCTAGTTCTGCCCTTGAAGTGCTTATAGATAAAGATGCAGCCGATGTAGGATGGGTTGCAGAGACAGAAGAACGCAAGGAAACCAAAACACCTGAACTTGCGAAATCCCGCATTCCAGTCCATGAAATGTACGCTCGTCCCCGAGCAACCCAAAAACTCTTGGATGATGTTAGTCTAAATGTGGAAGATTGGCTTTCCCAAAAAATCGCCCAGAAAATGGCTGCAATGGAAAATACGGCCTTTATTTTAGGCAATGGGAGTAATAAACCAAAAGGGATCTTGGCTTATGAGACTGTGAGTAAAACAGCTTGGGAATGGGGTAAGCTCGAAGAAATTAAGACAGGCGTTGATGGAAATTTTACAGAAGGAAAAGCTACTAACAATATATTGGATCTTTTTCATTCCCTGAAGCCTCCCTATCTTCCAGGTGCTTCCTGGTTGATGTCTCGTATGACCCAAGGGGCACTTCGTTTGCTTAAGGATCCTGAAAATAATCAATACCTTTGGCAACCCCCGTTTGCAGGGATGCCATCCCCGACGCTCATTGGCTACCCTGTCATTGTTTGTGATGATGTTCCCAACCTTCTCCCAGAAACGGCCTCCAAATCCATTGTATTTGGCAATTTTAAAGAAGGGTATCAGATCGTCGATCGCACCGGGATTCGTGTTTTAAGAGATCCTTATACGTCAAAGCCTTACGTCGAGTTTTATACAACCCGTCGTGTAGGAGGAGATGTGCTGAACTTTGAAGCCATAAAGGTATTAAATTTTGCGGCTTAGGTTACCCTGAACTCGGTGTAGTAAACACACGCACGGCCCACATGTTTGTCAGTATTTTTTTATTTCTTACGCCGGACTAAGGTTAATTATCAAAAATCACCCCGCTCATCTGAACGGGGCGATTAACTTTACCGAACAATGTCTTTTTCATTATGGTTATCAAAGGTTAAAAGGTTTAGGCCCTATTCATAAGGAGTCTATTCATAAGGAGTATACTCATACTTATTGATTCTTTCTTTCCGATCGTCTGCTTTAACACCATCACAAGAAGCAGACACGGATATAATAAGAATCAGCACGTCTAAAATTTCTAATAAAAATTTTCATGATATTATTTTTACCACCTACAAAAAATAACAACATAATAACTATCCTATTTTTATTATGATCTTAAAGTAATAAAAATATGTTAATTTTAAGAGGACATTGTGCAATTATTTCTTAAAACGCCACCTGATCAAGAACCTCTCACTTTAGAAGAGATAAAAGCTTACTTAAAGCTTTCATCAGAGCAGGAAAATGATTATATACCCATCCTTATCGCTTCTGCGAGAGCTTATGTAGAAAGCGTAACGAACCGAGCCCTTCTTAAGCAAAAATGGTTAATGCTGATAAAACCACCTTATCCAAGATCATCGCCTCTTATCAAATGTGAGATGGAAAATCTTGAAATCGACCTCCCCCGCCCTCCTCTTTTAGAGGTTGAGTCTGTCAAAATGGGAAAAGAAAGCGTTCCTTTTCATGTTGAGGAAAATAAGGTCTTACTCCCCTCCTCTCTCTGGAACAAAGAAATCGCTGTTACTTATTGGGCAGGCTATGGAGAGACACAAGCTTCCCTTCCCCCCGACTTAAAAATGGCTGTTTTGATGGCAACGCGCTTTTTCTATGATCATCAAAAAGTGGCTTTGAC
>JAKBAL010000350.1 GCA_021809225.1 Pseudomonadota bacterium
TCAACCAGCAGAGGCCGCAGTCATACAACCCGGTGCGACCGTATATCATAACGATCACGTGACGCCGGTTTGGTGGCGCGGGCATCACCGCGGAGGATGGAGATGGCATCATCATCATCATCCTTATTATTGGCATCATCCATATCGGTATTGGCGTTGGGGATGGTAAGTCACGAGAAAGACTGACGTCGTAGACATGTTTTCCAGTCAATATTAAAAAATGACATTTAAAATTTTAAGACTTCATACCCCTGAAAAAATCAGGGGTATGATTGTAAAGAAAAACTTTATTTACAAGTATTCCCGCCTTTAATTTTTCCGCAAGCTCCACGTGGGAGATAGACCCAAGCTTCGGGATCTCCCTCTTTGTTACTACCTGCACATGAAGTCCCCCCCCCTGCAGCACAATCAGCCATGCCCGCTTTAATCAGGCTCTTCCCATCGGACCCGATAATTTTGCATTTTTCCATTGGAGCACTTGCAGAGTGGCTTGTTTCAGTCATTACGAGGGTAAAAGCCACAAAAACCGTCGTCCTTAAATATGTTTTTTTCATTTTTCTTACTCCTTATTCAAGGTCAACAGTAACAATTATTCCTTAAAATTTCGTTTTGATTTTCCTAAGGCCTCCCAAACTTGAGCATCCTGACCATAGATATCTTCCACAAAATTCATTTTATGGTTTTCATCTTCAAATACTGTGAAATATGTAATGAAAACGGGAAGAGGATTGTCAAGTTTAACGTGCTTAGTGGTGGTTCCAGAAGATTCCGATTCAATACGCGCTAGCGTCCATCTCACAGGATCATGGAAAACAAACTCGGCAAGTTTTTGGGGCTTCTCCACACGAATACACCCATGACTCAAGGCTCTTTTGGCCTTATGGAAAAGATTTGACTGGGGCGTTCCATGTAAATAGATTGAAAAGGGGCTGTCTATCGTAAAGCGGATCTTGCCCAAAGCATTTGCATTACCTGGGCTCTGTACAATACGAGTCCCCGAGTCTTCATCGGAAATGCGATACCCCTTTCTCGCATAAGCTTCGGGGTTTCTTTCGATCTTTGGCAAGAGTTCTGCAACAATACTCGAGGGGACATGCCAGGAAGGATTAAAAATAATTTCATTCATGAAGGCATTAAAGACAGGCGTTCTTTTGTAAGCTTTCCCAGTAATAATAGGCATATAGAAGGTAGGAATTCCCCCCTCAACAGCCTTTAAATAAAAGCCCGGTACGTTAACTTGAATATATCGGGAGGGAAGAGGATCAGGAAACCATCTCTGCTTCTCTAAACTCACAATAATTGACTGAATACGCTTCTCAACAGGGGTGTTAAGGGCAGCAAGTGAAGATCCTCCCACCTTTCCATCTTGTTCAAGACCATGAAGAACCTGATATCTTTTAAGGGCCTCTTCTAACGTTTCATCAAAAACATCACTTTCTTGACTTCCTGAGGGGAGAGCATCTTGAATTATCAGCTGATCCCTTAAAATTTTTACCTCAGGTCCCCTATCTCCTTTTTGAAGTTTCGTCCCTTTAGGAAGTTGAGGCCAACTCCCCTGGGTTTGCTTTTGGCGATAAAGAGCTAAGAGCTGTTTGAGATGCTGATACTCAGGCGTAGAAGGAGCTAATCCATAGATCCAACTACACTGATGGGAAAGCGAGACATAAGTCTTCAAAAGCTCAGTTGCATCAATGGATGTTTGCTTTATATAAATGTTTTTAAGAAAATGGGGATCAAGACGCTGTCCTTTCATATCTGCAATAGAGTTAAGAGCCCCAAGGGTAAGAAGCTCATCAGCTTTTTTCTGCCCCTCTGTTGACTTTAAATCAGCTTTTTGGAGTTCAATAAAGGGTGCATAATCTTCACCCCATAACCCTTCCTCACCAGCATGAGAAAAGGCTTCAAACAGTGATTGTGCACAGGGCGTCCAAGAGCCATTTTTTATCCAAATGAGCTCCCCTTGAAGATAATCATAAACTTTTTTCACCCGCATATCTTCAGCAGGATTAGGTAATGCGTAGGCCACTCCAAATATTATGTTTACAACAACAATAAAAAGGCTGAGTCTCTTTGTCATTATTCCCTCCTAAAAATGGTAAAGCCTCCTGTTGACGATGGGATGAGAGTGAGCTATAACTCTTGTTCCGCATTATGAATAAAATTTAGCTAAGGATTAGTATGGCACAACACACGTCAGCATTGAAGAGGATTCGACGAGATACAAGACAAACCTTACTCAACCATTCTCGAATCTCTCGTATTAGGACTTATATCAAAAAAGTAGAAGTAGCTATTGCTTCAGGTGACCAAGCCGCTGCGAAAACTGCTCTCATAACGGCACAACCTGAGATTATGCGGGGAGTGACAAAAGGTGTTTTGCATCGCAATACAGCGGCACGTAAAGTGTCTAGGCTCAATGCACGCGTTGCAAAGCTCGCTTAAATAGCAAGATTTTTGTTTATAACAGAGTTTATTTCCATGGGCTTTTAAAAGTCCCATAGTGGTAACTACTCGCCCGTGTGGGTGGACGAGTGAGTGGCTACCCATATATATTTTTTGACTTATAACCAAGGTAATGGGCCTACGAATGGGATACTCAGTAGCAAGAATTGACCTTGAGGAACAATGGCAACGCATTCAAACGCAACTTCTTGATGAGTATGGAGAAGCCACCTATTGCAGCTGGCTTCAGCCTTTATCTATAGTAGACCATCAGGAAGGCTGCATACGCCTTGCAGCCCCCAACGCTTTTATGCGGGATTGGGTTAAAAATAATTACGCAGAGCGCGTTAAAATTCTCCTTCAAAGCGAAAATAACAATATCCGTCAGTTAGATGTTATTGTAGGAGAGCTCGATAAGAAAATAATACAGCCTGATCAACCTTTGTTAGATGTGCCAGATATCATCTCAAATCTTGATCCGCGCTTTACCTTTGAAAATTTTGTCGTGGGCGAGCCCAATGAACTTGCTAATGCGGCAGCTAAAAAGGTTGCTGAGTCGGAAACTGTCACTTTTAATCCTCTATTCTTATATGGAGGAGTAGGGCTTGGTAAAACGCACCTCATGCATGCTATTGCTTGGCAAATTAAGAAATGCCATCCTAAGAGGAAGGTTATCTACCTGTCCGCAGAGAAATTCATGTATCAATTCGTACGCGCACTACGTTTTAAGGATACAGTTGCGTTTAAGGATCAACTCCGATCTGTTGATGTCTTAATGATTGATGATGTTCAATTCATCGGTGGCAAAGAGATC
>JAKBAL010000351.1 GCA_021809225.1 Pseudomonadota bacterium
CTCATGATTATCTCTCCTCTCCTTTATGAATTAACTTTAGCTTCCTTTTTATAAAATGCACTCAATGGATTATTATCAAATATGAAAATTTATGCATTATAAATCAATCGGTGAAGCTGCTAACTTTTTTTCCTCAAGTCTGAACAGAAATTAACTTTCGCGGATGTTTTTTCGCAAAAATATTAAGAATAATACCCTTTATAAAAAATAATTAAGAACAAGATAATTTTTGATCGTTTCGCTTCATTCGCAGCAATGACGCTTTAAGATGTGCCTCCCTTATCTAAAACTTAGGTTAATTATTTTTTGTAATGGTATAAGCAGATGGTCTGTAAGCCGAATTCTGTCCCTGGAAACCCAGGGGAGAGGTATTCATCTGGGACATAAGTTACCTTATGCCTCATGCGACCGACCCGGGTGACGACCCAAAGACAGGCCATGCGCCACCCCTATTTGGTCTTGCTCTCGGTGGGGTTTGCCGTGCCACCTTTGTTACCAAAGGCGCGGTGCGCTCTTACCACACCCTTTCACCCTTACCTGTTGCCAGGCGGTTTACTTTCTGTTGCACTTTCCCTAAGGTTGCCCTCGCCGGACGTTATCCGGCACCGTGTCTTTATAGAGTTCGGACTTTCCTCTGCGTCACCGCAGCACCTCTCCGACCATCTGCCCCTTTTACATAAGCTTTTTTTACACGTTTAACAAGCCTTGGAGAAGGGAGTATGTTTGATGATTGACGACTCCATCTACTTTCTGAGGTTGGAAATGGCGTTGAAAGGCAAGAAGAGCGTGAGACGGAGAAGCCGTTTCATAGCCAATTTTTTTGAGGGCTTCGTTGACATCTATCTTTTTTCCTTCAAGAAGTTGTTTTGGCCATAATCCGACGCCTTCTTTGGCAAGAAGATCCCAGGGAAAAAGGTGTCCAGGGTCTTGTTTGCGTTGAGGAGCAATATCTGAATGACCTAAAACGCGAGAAGAGGGGATATCCCAACGCACTTGTAGGGTCTTGCAAAGGGTGAGGAGGGAGTCGATTTGAGCTTCTGGAAAAGGTTGGTAGCCATGACTGTGCCCAGGATTAGCGAGCTCAATGCCAACAGAGCAACTATTCATATCCTTGCATCCTTGCCAGTAGCTTTGCCCTGCGTGCCAAGCCCGTTTTTCTTCTGGGACTATATGGTAGATTTTGCCCTTCTCATCAATTAGATAATGAGCACTTACCTGAGAGTGAGGATGACAAAGCCAATGGAGAGCCTCTTCAGTGGTGGGCATATCTGTGTAGTGAATAATGATAGAATCAACGGGCAAAAGACGTTCATTAAAGTGAGGGGAGGGGGATTGATAAATTTTCATGGTTTGGTCGCGGTAAGAGCTTCCTCTTTTTCTAAAAGTTCTAACCATCGCTCTTCCTTATGATGAAGATCATGACGTGCGAGGTGAAGTTGATGGATCGTTTGGTCAAATTTTTGTGGATCTTGCTGATAAAAGGCAGTATTGGCTAAGGCTTCTTCTAGTTTTTCGATCTTTTGAGTCAGTGTTTCGATGTCTTGCGGAAGCAGAGAAAGTTCACGCCCCTCTTTATAGCTCAGTTTATCGCGTATTTTAAGCTTTTCAGAGGGAGAAGCTTTCTTTCTTTCAGACTTTGTAGAAGGAAGAGGGGTATGCTGAAGGGCATAATCCGTATACCCGCCTACATAAAGTTGGACATGACCTTCTCCTTCAAAAGCAAAAATATGAGTTGTTGTGCGGTCTAAAAAATCCCGATCATGACTAATCAAAAGCAGGGTTCCCTGATAATCGGCTAAAAACTCTTGAAGCAAGTCCAGGGTTTCCATGTCTAGATCGTTCGTGGGTTCATCAAGGACGAGAAGATTGCTGGGCCGTGCCAATATTTTTGCTAATAAAAGACGGTTTCGCTCGCCACCCGAAAGATTTTTTATAGGAGTGAGGGCTTGCTTGCGGTCAAATAAAAAGTCTTGTAAGTAACCCATGACATGGCGAGGTTCGCCTTGAACGAGGACTTGATCTCCTCCTTGCTCACACAACGTTTGCCAAGGATTAAGTTCTAAATCAAGAGAAGCTTGGGTTTGATCAAAAAACGCAAGTTCAAGATTTTTAGCTTGGCGAATGTGTCCTTGATCAGGAGAAAGCTGACCAATCAAAAGCTTAATGAGCGTTGTTTTTCCTGAACCATTTGGACCAATGATGCCAATCCGATCCCCTCTTAAAATTCGGCAGGAAAAGTCTTTAATAAGAGGTCTCTCATTGTAGCTTTTGAAAACGTGTTTAGCCTCCACCACAAGCTTACTGCCCATAGGAGACTCTTGAGTGGCGATAGAGATGTTTCCTTGGAATCCCTGGTGTTGCCGCCGTTCCTGGCGAAGATCCAAAAGATTGCGCAAGCGCCCCATGTTGCGTCGGCGACGCGCAGTGACTCCTCGGTGGAGCCACTCGGTTTCTTGGGCAATTTTTTGCGACAGCTTTTCTTGTGTGCGTGCTTCGTGTTCAATTATCTCTTCCGCCCATTCCTCAAAGAAGGGAAATCCCTTTTCAAGAGATCGGAGACGGCCTCGATCTAGCCAGAAAGTCCTTTCAGATAGCTTGGAGAGAAAAGCTCTGTCATGACTAATCATTAAAATAGCACCTTTGTAGGCGCTTAAACTATTCTCCAGCCATTGAATCGCGATAAGATCTAAGTGGTTGGTAGGCTCATCGAGAAGCAAGACGTCAGGCTCACCAACTAAGGCTTTTGCCAGCATAACTCGACGAGATTCTCCTCCTGAAAGGTTTATCAGAAGCTTTTGAGGGTTGAGCTCTAAATGACTGAGCGTTTCCTCAAGAACATGGAGTTCCATACTACTGCCCACGTGTTTTTTTAAAAACTCTAAAATAGTAAGGGAGGCAGAAGGGGCGAGGGATTGGTCAAGAATACCAACGTGAAGACCAGGTTGGATAAACCGATTTCCTCCATCAAGGTCAACGATTCCGGCTAGAACTTTTAAAAGCGTTGATTTGCCGCTGCCATTGCGTCCCACAAGGCATACCCGATCGCGAGGGAGAAGCGTCAGGGACGCTTCGTTCAAAATTACTCGCGACCCAAAGGCAAGGTGAGCATTATTCAAAGCTAAAAGAGGGGGTGTTGCAATCATAGAAAATTTTTACGGGGATGAGAGCGAGATGGCAAGAGTAGATTGCTTTTTATTGCGCGTGAAGAGATATGTTTATCAATCCTAAGGTATCTTCACGTCCGAGGAACATA
>JAKBAL010000352.1 GCA_021809225.1 Pseudomonadota bacterium
GATTTTATTGATAAAGGCTTGAGCCTGGGATCAGAAGAAGTCCAAGCGTAGCCCTATTGTGAACATCCTGATCTTAGAAAATATCTCGAGGCCCATCATCCCAAAATAGCTGAGTTTATTGCTGAGTCGATGTGGGGATATGCTCAAAAGAATCTTGTCTCATACGGATAAAACCGGCTATGGCGCTTACTTCAGTTCCTTAGAAATTTGATCACATAAAAGAGGTAACAGTTCTTGAACATCACCTGTTACTAACAGATCATCCCCTGCGAGGTAGTTGGGTTGTTGCAGGTTAATGGCAATGATGGTGCCTTGTGGGTGGGTGGCCTTATACCATCCTAGAAAACCACTCTCATCACTCGCTAATCCTATTGTAATCACATAATGAATCTTGTTTAAATCGGTCTCAGTGACATTAGATTTGAGCCAGTCACTGTTATCACGATAAAGTGGTTTTATTCCAGATCGTTGATGGAGAAGATCAAGATTTTCTGTGAGAAGGCCCCAATTCTTTTTTTGAGCAACATCACGGATGGCAAGGTGCGCAGGGGTTGGCTTTCCATAGAGACATGCCTTATAAAATTCGTCCATGGGTTGCACATATAAAGCGGGATTCTTAAGAGCGCTTTGAAGGGTTATTAAAAAACCTCCTTTTCCTTCACCTTGACCATTTTTGAGCTGCAATTTTTCCATAAGTTGGGGCATCGTCGGTACAACACCTGCCGAGATCCCCGCACCCGTATAAAAGACACAATGCTTGTCACGAATGAGTTCTATTATGTCAGAAATAGCCGTCATCTGAGGGTACTGGTTTTCAAGAATACGCGGAGGATGCACAATACCCATGGCTTCTTCTAGGGAAAGAGGAGCTTCTGTTAGAGCTGCGAGCTCATCAGTGACATTGTTTCCGTACATGAATGTCCATACTTTCTTATCTTGAGGAGTAGAAAAGGTAAAACGATTTTCAAATGCAGCGAGTTCTTGAGGAAACTCTTCTTCAAATTGGATCTGCATGATTGTTTGTCCATTTTTTCTTTCAAACCCAATTGAGCTTCTTTGACCATTCTTCGCATCATTAGAGTGCCATCTCATTTCTAAGGAGAGAGCGTTTGCTCTTTCTTCAACCTCTTCCTCAGCAATAGGAGGGGGGGATGTAAGCAACATAGCCTCAGTTGGGGTTATTAATTCTTGTAGCAGAATCACGCTTACAATAAAAAACTTGCAAAATAATTTCATCATTTACTCTTCACTCTTAAATTCTAGAATATCTCCCGGCTGACAGTTGAGGGCTTCACAAATGCTTCCTAAGGTTGAAAAACGAACGGCTTTCGCGCGCCCTGTTTTTAAGATGGATAGATTTTGAACGGTGATGCCAATGATTTCCGCTAAATCTTGAAGCTTCATTTTCCGTTTGGCCAGCATCACGTCTAGGTTAACAATAATTCCCATGTGCAAAATCCTCCAATTAAACAATCAGTTTCTGTTCTTCTTGAAGTTTGTATCCTTCGACCATGACCCAAGAAATAACAATCACTAAAACTCCGCAGAAAAGGGCTTCCATATTAGGCGTACCAAAACCGATCGTAAGGTAGCGGTGCCCTGGTGGGTAGGTAAGGGTGACAGCAAGGACCTGCAGCATATCACTTAAAGGTCTGGTCACAAGACCATCCAAGAAAAAAAGATAACCCAGATATTTATACTGACGGGCATTCGTGATGTTAAAAATTTCCCCTTTCCGGTAATTCCGAAAGATTGCTTTTAAAATAAAGAGACCTAAAAAGATAGGCAATATTCCTACCAGGCTTCCCATAAAGCCGATGAATTTTGTGAGAGGATACCAAGGAAGCTTTGCAAGGTTGACCACACCTTCAGGTGTTCGCACCGGTCCAAAAAAAACACCGTGTTCAATGGCTTCCTTAATGGGGCCATAATCGATAAACGCCCATAAGACTAATAATGACAGCGGCAAGAAAGCAAGTAGGATATTAAAAATAACTAAAAGATAAGAACTGACTTTTCGAATACGATCCATAATGCACCTCATTCGTTAGGTTGATATGAGGGCAACATAATCAGGAAAAAATCCTTAGTCAATCATTTTTTATCGTTTATCGATGAACAATGATTGTGAAGGGAGAATAACCTTGTTTTCATCCCACAGTTGCACTTATCTTCTCAATCTGCTGATCGATACAATCCCTGCTTTTCTATGATCTCTATGACAGGTCCGCTCACTATTAAACGGATTGAACTACCCGTGTTCAGCGCTTTTTTTACGGCTGTGGAAGAAAAAGTTTTTTCCTTTTCGCTTTCAAGAGTTGCAAGAATTTCTCTTTCGCGGATCTTGCCCTTTAGAACACTCAAATCATCACCTTCTCTAAGGGCAACAATAAATGAGTCGACAGGGAGTGCCATAAGGCCACCCAAGGTATGCGTTTGATATTTTTCCGGAATCTGTATTCCAGTCATAAATCCAAAGGAGGCTTTTTCATTTGGTTCAAGCTTTAGGGCCGTATCTGACCCAACGATTCCTATAAAAAGCATCCCTTCAAAAGCTGGCTTGACGAGCGGTTGGTTCTTCACATTTTTAGTGACGTCAGGCACGGTTAATCTTGCTTGCAGCTCTTTTGGCGTAAGACGGGTAACAATGATAGTAGGATGATCTCGAAAAACAGAAAATAGCATATCCAATCGAGTCGATATATCTGCTCTTGCCTTAAATGAATCACCACCCCAAGCAGGATAGATGATAACCAAATCACAGAGACCTTGCTGAACAGGTAATGCAGCAACAGCTTCATGGCCTTTATGAAGGGGATCAAAAGAGCCCACATAATAGCCAATTTTCTTGTTTTTTAAGGTTGTTTCTAATGTTCCATTTTGAATCAGGTTTTCTAAAACAAGCGCCTGAACAGAAGATGTCCACAAAAATACCAAAAATAAAAACAAACGCATGATGATCCCTCTTAATTAAACATAATCTACTTTAAGGTTTTAATCACTTCCAACACTTTTTCTTTTGCCATTTCTTTCGCACGCTTTCCAGCAGAAGAATCTACTTTTTGATTATCCTCAATATAATGAGCAAAGACGATTCTGCGATCCTCTTTTTCAATCCAACCGATAAACCAGCCGATTTGGCGATCTTTGTTATACGAACCATCTTTATTGAGAAGATATCCTCCTGCTCTTTTACCATAAAGATTCCAGCCATTTGGCAACTCCTCAACAAAAAGGATATTTTTTGTCA
>JAKBAL010000353.1 GCA_021809225.1 Pseudomonadota bacterium
TTTCCGTGCCAAATATTTTTTTGAAAGCGACGTCGTTCTTTGGATCAAGAAACTTGGAAAGCATAATATTTAAATATTACTATTTAAGATCTCATGTTTTATCTTCTTTTGCAAGGATTTCCACGAAAACTTCAGGAAATTACTCGTTTTTCATTAAAATTATATAGATTGTTAAAGCTTTTTCGTAATTCTTAAAGGTATTTCTATTTTTAGTTATTTAAAAAGCTGCTGAGCCTTTTTCGCCCGATAATCCCAGTTTTCCTTATAAATTTTGGCGAGAGCAGGATCATCAATAAGAAGGAGATTTTCAGCGTTTTTAGTTTCGGCAGCTTGGCTAAAATTAAAGGAGCCGGTTAAGACATACTTCTCATCAAAAATCATGACTTTGTTATGAGCAATCCCAACAACATCATCAATTAAAATAGGAATACCTCTTTGAAAGAGAAAAGAAAGTTGAGAGTATTTTCCTTTGAGCTGAGATTTATCGATGAGAACTTTCACATTAACTCCTCTTTCAAAAGCATTGGCTAAGGCCTGAGCAATTGGAGGGGATGTAAATGAATACGCCATCACAAGGATAGAAGATTCTGCCCTCTCAATAGCTGATACAATACGATCTGTGCAATGTCCTTGCGGGCTAAAACAGGCTTGAATGTGAGCCTGTTCAGTTGAAAAAAAGTTCCATTGTGGGTTTGCAATAGGATAGAAAATAAAACCAATGCCACACCCTAAGAAGAAGGTGAGAAGGGCAGGGGAGAGGCTAATCCTTGAAATGGAAAAGACTTTGAATCTTCTTTTTTTGAGGGACTTTCTCTTCTCCAGCATTTTTTGATTTTAAAGCCTTATATATATTTATGGAAGGGTATATTAATAATTCTGAGACTATCCTATCCGATGAGAGTTTTAAACCACTCCGCAAATTTTAGGTCAACTTCATGAGGATTTCTTTGAAGAGAACGGAGGTAAACTTCTCTAATATAAAGGAGGGCCTGGCCAACGGTTGCTTTGTTGGAGGAGGGTATTTACCACTCTCACAGTATTTGGCATAAACTCTGTTTTTGCATATTCCCTATGCTTTTTTCTAAGAGTCCGTCCAAAGACTTTTTGAATAAATAGGACGATTTATGGTTCACTGCACTTAAGCCAAAATACAGGAGGTGTTTACAATGTGGGCCAAGGAAAACCGACCTCTCTATAATCGAGATCATCTAAGATACCCAAGTGACATGACAGATGAGGAGTGGAGCTTAATAGAGCCTCTTATCCCTCCTGCAAAACCAGGAGGAGGCAAGCGTCGTACGAATATGCATGAACTCATAAATGGTCTGCTGTACGTCTTGAGCACTGGTTGCCAATGGCGATATTTGCCAAAGGATTTTCCGCCCAAAAGCATCTTACACTACTATCTTGGTAGATGGCATGAGGATGGCACTTTGGACAAAATCCACCATACTCTTTACGTACGCTGTCGAGAACAGGCAGACCGAAAGGCATCTCCGACGGCTTGCATCATCGACAGTCAAAGCGTTGAGAGCGCAGAAAAAGGGGGGCCAATATTGACCCCTCTGGGTACGATGCAGGCAAGAAAATAAAAGGGAAAAAGAGGCACATTCTTGTAGATACAGAGGGATTACTTCTGCACGCAATTGTTCATTCTGCTGACATACAAGATCGAGATGGAGGTATTACTTTGCTTTCCACATTATTCGGTCTCTTTCCTTTTTTGCAAAAGCTTTTTGCTGATAGCGCATATCAGGGGCCTATCTTTCGTGAAGCGTTGTCAAGTATTTTACCAGAACTTGAGATTGAAATTGTAAAACGCTCTGATGCTATAAAAGGGTTCGTGACTTTACCAAAAAGGTGGATTGTTGAGCGAACTATCGGATGGCTCAATAGATGTCGCAGGTTAGCAAAAGATTGGGAAAACCAGACTCAGAATGCCCTGGCTTTCCTCAAATGGGCTTCTGTTAGGTTGATGATAAGAAAACTTTGTAATGGCTTATAAAGTCTTTGGACGGACTCTAAGAATTTCATCTAAGGATTCAGAGCCATCATCATGTCTAGGAGATCTTTAACAGTACACCCTAAGAAAAATTGTTTTTAAATCTCACTTGTGATATTACCTACGTTTACTTGTAATTAAAACTTTTAAAATGTTATATGAATATGGAGTAATTTATGAATATAGTAAAAAAAACTGCACTTCAATGTCTATTTATGTTAATTCCTGTAGCTTCTTTAGCAATGCTTGAGTTAGAACAAGATAGGTCTTACATGCCGTTTAGACTTGGTCTTGAACTTCAAGAAGCTAATCACCTTTGCTCAGAGGTAAAATCAAGACAAAACATACAAAAAAAACCATTATTCTTTATGGATGATATGATATCAGATAGGCCTTTATGGCATGTTGTCATCGATGGCCAGGACATAGAGTTTGTTTTAGCCCCATTTTCAGATACAGAACACAGTTTATTAGAAAAATCTGTCAGCAGTGTTTTAACGGCGTGTCAGCCCTTAACACAGAAAGGCTTTGACGAAGAGGACTTATGGCGAGCTTTGAACACTCCTAAAGTCTATAATTTCATTGGAACAAAAGATTGGGAAATAAAAATAGGAGCTGGATTACGTCTCAGTAATATGGTCCCAAATTCTTTTGAAATATGGAAAAAGTGGTTAAAATCTCATCAAAAATATGAAACTAAAGGTGATGAAGAACTAGAGGTTCTTTGGACGCAAGAAGTTGCAGTGCCAACCCAACCAACCCAAGTCTTTAAAATTGCAGGTATCCCTCCAAAAGAAACCATCACATTCAAGGGTTGGCTCACTGAAATAAGACAACTTATAGTTGGACAGAACTTACATATTCATGAAAATGAACAGTACTTCAAATATGTAGAAGATGAGCCAATCAAAAAGATTCCGGTGCTTACATTTCAACCACAGGCAACTATTCAATATCCCTTAGAGTATTCTATCCCATTATTTTTCAGCCTTTTTGGGTTTGATAAAAAATCTATTGTCACGCCTATACTTATAGATTCTTTACCTTTATTAGATAATATCAATGAAAATGGCATGGAAAAATATTTTACTAAGTACAATGGCTTGGCTTTTTTACATGCACTAACTCTATCTGGAATAACTTCTAAAAAAAATGATGTAGATTTATTACATGAAATACAAGAAAGGTATGATCGTACTGAACAGGTAGATGCAAAAGGCACCTTAAGTTTTATGTCTCGTC
>JAKBAL010000354.1 GCA_021809225.1 Pseudomonadota bacterium
AATCTTTAAAATGATCTAAAAAGCTAACTTCTAGTGCAGCTTCCATTTCTACCTCCTTCTTTTTTGAGGTAGAATCTCATTTCTTCAATATATTATCTAGCTTTTTTCATGAGGTGGCCCTGGTAATCTTCACTGTTTAAGGTAATTCCAGGGTGATGAGAATTTGGCTCATCTTGACCTTCCATAGCCAAAAGTAAAGAAGTCGATCCCAGTAGGAAAACTGAAGAGAGTAGGGAATAATAAAATTTACGATGATACATGACACAACCTTTAAATAATTACTTAATCAATATGATTATATATTGTATTTTATATAATGTAATAAAAAGTAACGTCAATATATTTTCAAAAAATAAAAGAGATTATTTTTCTTAAACCCTCGCTGCCTTGGATATATTCTCTTTTAAGGCTTCATAAACCTTATCCGGATTCTTAATGTCAAAAAGAGAAAGACCCGGTTTAGTATTGTCTGCGGCACTTGCTTGGGTATGAACAAGGACAGTTCCAAGGCCAAATAATTTTTGCAAAAGGCCAATTTTTAATTCAACTTCCTTGATATTCACAAGCAGCACTTCTTTTCTTTTACTCCAGAGAAAGTTTAGATTATGTGCTACGCTTGTAGGGCTTATTTCGAAGCTAGTTCCGCCATATATTCCGAATGCAACGCCAGACACAATGCATACTGAAACAATATATCCAATAAAACCAAGAAAAGCAGCCGGATGATCCGAACCATTGAAAGGAAGCACGACAAGATATCCAATGGGAAGTTCAAATGTAAAAAACGGTGGAATAAGAAGAACTAACCCCGCGCGAATGATCCACAAAGGGTTTCTAAAAAACGGTTTAATTTTATGCTTGCTCTCCCCTCATTTTTACAAGAAAGTGAATTAACAAAGAAAAAGTAAATATTTCTTGTTTGTGTAGCAACAAATAACATCTCTTTTAAGGATGGACTTTAATCGTAAAAAAAATGAATGGGATAAAATCAATACCTCCTACAAATCAAAAATTGCTTGGTATTATGGAAGAACTTATCAAGCGCGAACCCATTTTCCATCGACCAGAATTTGGGATGAGTCGTGCTGATTTTGAAAATATGACAGATAACGATTTCTGGGAAGTTGGTGCATCTGGCAGCATTTATAATCGAGAATATGTGATTGAAACTTTGGTTGAGCGCTATAGAAATCCCGGAGAAGATATTTGGGAAACGAAAGATTTTCACTGCTTTGAAATTGCACCTGATAATTATCTTCTGGCTTATACCTTAATACAAAATCGTCAACGTGTCACAAGACGCGCTACCCTTTGGCGTCGATGCAACGATGGATGGAAAATTCTTTACCATCAGGGAACAATTGTACAAGAACCATAAGGAAATCCCTCTCACACTCAGTGATTACATTATCAGTCTCTCCTCCTGATTTGCGCTGAAATCGGGAGGAGTTCCTAAAATAAGATTGATTTGTTAAATCTTATGCATCCAGCGGATAGGGAAAGAAACACCCTCCATAGACTCTTCCTGAAGCTCAAGACCGAGTTCCTGTCTAGTCCTCATATGAATTCGCACTTGTGTGTTACCAACTTCATGCACAATTGGCGTATGGTGCCATGGAGTTCCAGGAACGCCATCTCCATAAATAAGGCAGAAGGGGAGTTTTAAGCTCATATCAGGGTGTTGCATATAATTAGAGAGCCGAATGACTTGATCTTCATTAATGATAGAAGACAGATAACAACCAAATTGCTTTGTTCGTCGACTTATAACCTCAGGGATTTCCTTTAATAGATCCTTATAAATTTTATTATGAGCTTGATCTAAAGCATTTTTTATAGACAGAAATACACGTTGTAACTCGAGATCTTTCTCGTCACGATTTTTTTCTTCAAGTCGTATTAAAACCTGATCATAGTCCAGGTCTTGCAAGGTTTTTTTAAACTCTTCAAATAACCCCTTGAAGTTTTTTTGTGTCTTAACCAGGCGAAGAGCCCTTGCCTTCGCTAAGGTATGATAATAAGTGCATCCTATCTCCTTCAGAGCAAAGTCTCGTAAGATGGTGGGGTTATAAGAGACTCCAAGTTGCGTTAAATTATATCCATCCAGAATCTTCAGAATTTCTTCAAATGATTTGTGGTAAGTAGGACTTTCTTCAAAATCAGCTAAAGAAAGGATTTCAATGGGTGCATCCAATGCCTTAATCAGAGTTTTGATCTGATCAACATACATCGTTGCTTCCATTTCCGATACACCGATTGGTTCTGCACAGTAAACACCGTCTGTAACAAGGGTTACTTTGGCCCCCGGTGAGTAGAGCTCAGAAATTTGACGACAGACGTGTTCTAGTGTGGTCAAACCAAGGAGTTCCCCAAGATCTGGATCCGGCCCGATAACTTTTTTCTCCGTATTTTTTGATTTAAAGGGAAAGGAGGGTAAGAGGAATTGAAGCGGTTTATCCAGTTCAATGAATCCTTTAACCTTTTGAATTAACTGGTCTTCTCCTTGGAGTTGGAGAGTAGGAGGTCTGAATTTGTTCAAGAACTGAACAATAGCTGTTGCTTTTTGCTCAGGGCTTTTGAGATCCCCCCTTAAATCAATTTTGGGCAATCCAGCTCTATATTTTCTACAAATTGAAGCCAGCTTGGATTCCGGTTCATCGGGGTCCTTTGTCTCGCTGCCTGCATGAGCTGAGGTGATTACCAAAAAAACAAGCCCCAGTATAAAATAAATACGTTTAAACATTATAATTCTCCTTTTATTTAAATAATATATATATGTCGCACCTTTAGGCGCGTCTTAAAAATTCGTCATGTTGAGAAGAAAGGGATGGCGCTTTAGCGCCACTTATAAAAGGGGCAGGAAACCCCGTTAATTGATGGAGTTATGAGTTGGTAATGATTCAGATCGATTTGATGCTTGAATTTTATAGACGATGTCCCGTCTTTTTCCTGAACAAGAACCCCATTCATAGGTGTTACGGAAGATCTTTCAGAAAGTTTAATGCCGATTTTATGACCTAAATCCTTTTGATAATGCACAGAAAGATGAAAACCATTCTTGTTTTGGAATTGTTTAGCAAAATTTCCAACCCATTGGACTCTGCCTAAGATGAGATGAGACAAGTGGTCTAAAGCCTTTTCTTGCGTTTTAGGGCTCAGCTTGGAAAAGCTATGATTGGCATGGTTGATTTTATTAAAGATTTGCTTCCTCATAAGAATTTTATTTTCTGATTGTGTTTT
>JAKBAL010000355.1 GCA_021809225.1 Pseudomonadota bacterium
ATGGTTTGGGAAAGGCCCTCCTTTTCTTAAATTGGAATCGCTGATTTTATACCGTATGAAAGATATTGAGGAATTTGAAGATTTAGCCATCCAATGTCTAAAGGACGGTCAAAATGATGAGGTATTTTCACAGATTCGACTTGAAAACAAAGAAGAGGAACACAATAGAATGAGCCCGTAGCAGCTAAAATATAGGAAAAAGAGCGCCTGTGAAATATTTTTGCAGATAACCACAGGCACTCGCATACAGAACCCAGCAAAAGGCCCATACGTCATTAGTTTACCTTAAGTTTGTCTTAACGTCTACCTTTTCGATAAAAGCTTTTTGCTGGGTTTAGACCAAATCTTACTCAGCACTGGAGCTTTTATGCTTAAAATTATTGAGCCTTCTTCTCATGAAACGTATCAAGCAGAAATTAATACATTATTGTGTATTTTTAAATATTGTCTTCCTAAAGGTTTTGAACTTTCTTCAGAAGAACGCGCAACAAGCACCTATATTATAGCGCAAGATTCAATTGAAGGTGTTTATGCAGGGGCTATTCTTCGTAAAAAACCTTTTCATACCTTTGATAGGAAAATAGAAGCCTTACTCTCCATCCTTCATTCTCACAAACGAAAAGCCTGGTATGCTCAGTTTTGCACATACCTACCGGAGTCTTCTCAGCTTTCACGTCGAGATAAGGCCCTGATTTTTGGAGAGTTTTATACTAAGCTTTATAAGAAGCTGATGATTTTCGGAAGGAAACGTAAAAGCAACTTTTTAGTTGTCTCTTTGGCCCAACCTGATTGTGCGATGACAGGGTTTGTTGCTGACTGGCCTTATATTGTAGAAGTTTTACCAGAAGGTCATAACAACCCCTACTTTCATGGGATCTTAGATATAAGGCCTGAAAAGTATAGGGTAGAAGAGCTCCCTTCTATATGTTATGTGCCTGATCGGAAGGTTAAGAAGCGCCCTGATTCTGTAAATTTAGTTAAACAGAACGATACCCTGCCTGGCCTTGCAAACAATGTGGATTCCTCTCCTTCCCCACAAGAGAATGATGCAGAGATATACTGTGGTCAGGAGAGTTTTGCATTCAAAGCTCACGAACAGGATTTTGATTTCGACCATCAAAATCAATCCGAAAGACCTGTCCAATGATGTTGTTCCATCATCATATGGGCAATGCCTCTTCTGCTTCCCTGTGCCTCCTAAGGAGCAGAAGGAAGCCAAGAGGGAGCGAGGAAAGCATCCACCTCTCTCCCTCTCACGGCGAGACATATCAATCTAGAAAGCCACGCCTACATTTGAATCAAAAAGAACGCGTTGATCTGAGAGGGGGTTCTTTTAGGGCATCTATTCTAAGGCAGCTGGTGTATGGGAGTCAAAAAGTATCGGATGTTGAGCTTTTTGTCGCGAAAGAAAAAAGGGCTTCTCTTCAGAAGAGTTCTTCTTTTTATCATGAATGGGTTAGCAGATCCACTCAAGAACCTTTGAAAGCAACCCTGCTCACTGTTAGCGTTTTCACTATTCGTCGTTATTTGAGCTTTCTTGCCGAGCGAGGATGGGTTCAGATACGCAAACGTTCTCAGAACAAATGGACTCGGACACCTCAATATCGAGTTAATCTCAGAAAATTGTGTATTGATCTTCAGGAGCATGGCTATGGTCTTCCTGATTTTTCAATCTATGAGGTTTTGTTCCCTTCAGAACAAGAAAATTCTGAAAAGTCGAAACGTCCTGACATCAATTTCAACATCAATCCAAACACCAACATCAAGTTTGCAGTAAAAGGCGAAAACCGTTTTTTGAAAGGGAGAAACCTATAATGATTAATGATACAAAAATAGCGGAAAAAGTATCCTTACCTTTTCAACAATCTGTTTCTTTGAGCCACGACGATGATGAGCAGGTCGTCCCCATTCGGAAAGAATTGTTTACTCTTACAGGAGACCCTTTCAGTGCTGTTATTCTGAATCAACTTTTATATTGGACTTCACGCGTCAAAGATTTTGATCGTTTTTTAGAGGAAGAAAAAACCCTTGGGGCTCGTGTCCAAGAGCATCTCTCTCATCCTGAATCTTATGAGATTCATTATCATGGATGGATTTATAAAACAGCCTATGATCTTATTGAAGAGACCATGCTCGGGATTTCCCATCCAACGATGCGGAAATATTTAAAGCTGCTTGTTGATCAAGGTTGGGTTGAGGAACGAACCAGCTCCTTTGATAAATGGAAGAAAGCGACCCTCTATCGTGTCAATATCAACAATATTCAGTCAGACCTTATAGCTATTGGCCGCAAACTTCCTAAAGTCTATTTAAAAGCATTCTCAGCTGCTTTATTAGAGGTACCTCTTCATAAGAATTCCAGAGCTGAGTCTTTGAATGAGACCATATCAAATGTAAAAAAGAGAGAGCTAACTGAAGATTCCCTTGCTTTACCTTCACATGTCAACCAGTTTGATGCGGATGGCAGTGCCTTTGAGGAGGATGTAAGAAATTTACACTCGGATGAAAATCCAGAAGATTCTTTATCCGCCTCTCTCAAAAGTCAAGGAAACCCGAATGCAAGAATTTTACATTCGGGTGTAAGAAATTTACATTCGAGTGAAAATTCAGAAGAGACTTCTTTAACGTCCTCTGCAAAAAGCGAGGAAAACCCGAATGCAAGAATTTTACACTCGAGTGCAAGAAATTTACATTCGAGTGAAAATCCAGAAGAGGCTTCTTTACCTTCCTCTTTAAAAAGTGAGGAAAACTCGAATGCAAGAATTTTACACTCGAGTGCAAGAAATTTACATTCGGAGGAAAATCTAGAAGAGACTTCTTTAACGTCCTCTGCAAAAAGTGAGGAAAACTCGGATACAAGAATTTTACACTCGAGTGTAAGAAATTTACATTCGGATGTAAAAAACTTGCACTCGGATGTAAAAAATTTACATTCATATACCTATACAGAGAATACAACAGAGAATACAAACAGAGAGCACCGCGCGGGACGCACGAGTGCGGGACAAGCGGGTACGGGCGCGTATGCGTACGAGGAGGAGCTCGACGGTTCTGACCGAGAGGCGCCCCCTACCTCTTCCAAGGTCGCTGCTTTGATGGGCGACCTGTGGAGACGGCATGTAAATCCAGAGGTGATCTCTCTGACCGATGAACGGAAGCGTCGGCTGGAGTCGTTGCTTTCGCTTCACTTTCAGTCTGAATTGAGTTTATGTGATACGTTTTGCTTGAGTGATAAAGC
>JAKBAL010000356.1 GCA_021809225.1 Pseudomonadota bacterium
TTAAGGCTTGCATTCTTATTCTTAACACATCTCGAACGGGAAAATACGATAAAAATGGGAAAGAACTTCTAACCGTTCATCGAGAGGGTAGGTCTGACCACGTTACTGAACATTTTGTCAACAAACCAGCTGATAAGGGGATCGAGTATAAAATTTTTGATTTTCAACATAATACATCTGAAAATAAGGAATGGGTCAGCGCTTATAACGCTTTTGATCTTGTAACAGGGGCTGTTAGGACAACAAAAGGAAAAATGATTGTTCCTGGAGAAAACACGTTCGTTGTTTCTGAAGCGATTGATATTATGCCCTTTGACTCTATTGATACTATGCCTCCTGGGAAAGTATTAGTTTACCACAATAATGCCATGAATAATATACATATAGCTCACATAGAGAGCGAGAAAGATGCAGGAAGGGTTTCCGTCTTAGAAAATTATCAAAACATAATACCTGCTTCTGAGACGGCAGAAGTTAAGCCAAGCGCGAGCAAAGTTATTGCGCAAAGACTGGTGAAAGTCGCTTTTGATCAGCCACCATGGATTGCGGAAGATAGTTTATATCGCCGTACAAAGAAACAAGAGAACGTGGAAAAAAGCAGGGAAGATCTTGTAAAATGGATTCGAATGGAAGCAGATAAGAAGCCAAATCTCACCTATGGCCTTATTGACAGATAGAACACTCCATAAATCTAAGACTCTTCGATCAATGGCCCATCACACTTTTTGAAGTGCTTTTGGAACCAAACGCTCCCTTCTTCTGCTGGAACATTTGACAATGCAATAAATTTTCGCTCACAATGTTATCCATATCCAACAAGCTCAAAATGACCCTATCACAGGAGATGGTGGTCACGTGAGCGTAATGTCTGCGACCAGCCAGAATTGATAATAATACCGCTCTCCAAAGATTCTTTTTTAAAGGTGCATTTGGGTTCATCCAAGTCAAGGAACCATCTTCTAACCCGGGGGAAAATCACAATGGAATTCCCCTTTATGCTGCATATGGTCTCCATAATGCCTATGGACAACTTTTATCATAAATTTTAACATTTTCGATTATGGGTTTGATGAGGCAATTAAGAAAGAAAAATAGCATATGAAATTATATAAACGTCTCTTTACTTCAATGGGATGTCCTTGTGGGTTGCAATTTTATGCTATGGATGACTTAACTGCTGAAAACGTTTTTAAAGCTGTTTTTGCAGAAGTTGATCGCCTTGATCGTTATTACACAAATTACTCTGCGTCCAGCTTTACGGCGGCTATTAATAGAAGTGCTGGGAATAAAGAGGGTATTGTCGTTGATCCAGAAACAGGGACGCTTTTGGACTACGCACAACAATGTACTATCATGAGTGATGGGTTGTTTGACATTACGGCGGGAAGCCTACGCCGAGCATGGATATTTGAGAAGAAAAATCCAGTTCTTCCTTCCCAAGAGACTCTGAAAAAACTCCTATCACTTGTTGGCTGGGAAAAGGTTAAATGGAAAAATCCAAATTTTACTCTCCCGAAAAAAGGAATGATGATCGATTTTGGAGGAATTGTTAAAGAGTATGCTGCTGATACAGCTGAAAAAATATGTCTATCTATGGGCATACACCACGGCATCATAGATATGGGTGGGGATATAAAAATTATCGGGCCACATATTGATGGAAAACCCTGGATTATTGGAGTCAATCATCCCAGAAAGATCGGAAAAGAAATCGCAAAGGTTAGATTGGGAGGCGGTGCTATTGCAACAAGTGGAGACTACGAAAGATCCATTAAAATTGATGGCAAAACTTATTCGCACATTCTCAATCCTAAAACAGGGTGGCCTGTTGAAGGAATGAGCAGTGTCACAGTCGTTGCTGACCATTGCCTCATTGCAGGGAGTTTAACAACTATTGCCTTTTTAAAAGGCCCAAAAGGAGTGGAATGGTTAAAAGATTTTAACCTCCCCTTCTTTTGTACCGATCAATCCGGCAATCTATCGGAGCAAAGACCTTTGAATGTTTCACTGTAAACACTTTTTATCTGCACATTGAATGATTGTTCATACCAGTCTTCAAAGACAGGTCAATCAAGAGATGGAAATATTGAAAGTTAATCAATTTTTGTTTGAAGACCGAGTAAAAATGGCAACCTCATATTTTCTTCCTAGGTGTTTGGTTTTGCTCCATGAGGCAAGCGATTAGCAATTCACATTTCAATCTTCTTAGCCTTTATTCTTCATCAAGATCATACTGCAATCTACGAGCGTATGCTTCATCTAAATCAATTTGCTCTTGAGAAGTAGAAGATTCAAAAGCCGCTGGATTAATAGATGGAGTACCATAATCATTTTGGTTATTTCCAAGCTCCATTAACTGCAAATTGAAAGCCATTTCTTCATCAGTTTTTCCCCCAGTCCCTATCGGAAGTAAGATTCTTTCGGGCAGTATGCTCTCCTCAGCAAGATCTGTACTTACTTGGAGCTGCATGTTATATAGGTTTTCCAGAAATTGAATATATTGAGCGAAAGAATCATTTTCACCTTGAGCTGCATATTCAATAGCAAAGGGATTAATACTAAGAAGAGAATTTTTTATTCTGTTTAAAGTCTGTTGATCAACATTTTCCATGACAAGTCTGTATGCATCATCAAACTTATTTCTATTTAATATTTTTTCTATTTTCTCCATTTTAACAAGAATATATTCTCTTCTTGGATCATAGGGTGTTTTAATATCTCCTGGAGAATTGAGAAATTTAATATAGAGTTTTTTTCTAGCTAAGTTAGATTCTTTTAACTCTCTATCGTCAAGATAAGCAAATTTTCTGGGATCTTGTTTTGCTTTCTTGATTAAACTGCTTCTTGACTTAGATTTAAATCCTACATTTTCTTCAAAATCTATGTCTGCCATAGAAAAAGCAGAACTTACAATTATAAAATGTAAAAAAATAAAGACGAGTCCTGAAATAAAATATGACATGGAAAATCCTTTTCAAAAATAACACTTTAAATAGAAATATATCTTTCTATAAAGCCGTCACGAGCAAATGAAGTCAAGATTAAGAAATGAGCCAGCTACCCATCCCTTTTAGTAGAGGGTTGAAAAGTATGAAAAAGAAGCTGATGATTTGAGATCAATCCATTGGAAGCAAAGAATTTCAAGAGGCAACAGCTTAATTCTCTTACTCTGAAATTATCAAAGCACTTTTCGCTTCATCCCTCAAGACAAAAGACACTGACTTCAATGATATTA
>JAKBAL010000357.1 GCA_021809225.1 Pseudomonadota bacterium
AAAAGCAACAGAATGATTTGTGTTATTCTCCTCGGACGTGAAAATACCTTATTCCTTTTTGCTTTGACATCATTTCCACGAAAGTGGAGACCCAATATAATTATTTGTAAGAAAATAACTACTTTATGGATTCCCGCCTGCAGGGGAATGACATTCGTTGGTATGAAACAAGCTATCTTAAACTTCGATGGGTATAGATTGAATTTTGATGTCATGTTTATCCCACCTTTTTTAACTCAGGTGCCTGAAGTTCGCGAGGATTATGGTCAAGGGGATCAAGAGCAATGATTTCAGCTGCTTCAGACACAGATCCTAACTCTTTAAATTTTCGAGCACTGGAGAGAACCCGGTGTTCAAGGCTTCCCATGGCATGGTTATAGGATTGTACAGCATTCCCTAAATTCTTGCCGAGTCGAGCGAAATGATCCGCCATATCAGAAAGGCGTTTGTGAAGTTCTCGTCCAAGCTCACTAATTTCTTTTGCATTGTGGGCTAAATGTTCATGTCGCCATCCATAAGCTACAGCTCTTAAAAGAGCAATGAGAGTGGTTGGTGTGGCAAGAATAATGCGATCTTCGACACCGGCTTCGATGAGACTTGGATCTTGCTCTAAAGCAGCACTAAAAAAAACCTCTCCAGGTAAAAACAAGACAACAAATTCAGGAGCTGGTTGAAACTGTTCGTAATAAGATCGTTTAGCAAGAGCTTTAATATGAGAGCGTACGTGCCGAGCATGATCTTTAAGTTTTATAAGACGAGTGTCTTCGTCTTTGGTTTCGAGGGCTTCAAGATAAGCAGATAACGGCGCCTTGGCATCAACAATGATTTTTTTCTGACCAGGAAGATTAATAATAAGATCTGGACGCAATCTCCCATCATCATCAGATGAAGAAACCTGCTCTTGAAAATCACAATAGTTAATCATCCCAGCCATTTCGACAACGCGCTTTAGCTGAATTTCTCCCCATCTTCCTCGAACAAAAGGCGCTTTTAACGCATTGGTAAGATTAGACGTTTCGGTTTTAAGCTCCTTTTGGCTCGTCAGAAGCTCATTCACTTGGTGCTTAAGAACGGCATACGCACTCATTCGAGACTTCTCAAGTTCAATAATTTTTTGGTCCACAGTTTGAAGGGAATCACTTACAGGCTTAACAAGTTCAGCAATAGCAGCTTGTCGATTTGAAAGGTCATTTTGAGCCCCCTCTTGGAATTTTTCAAGAGTCGTCTGCGCAAGTTCCAAAAAAGATTTATTTGAAAGAGAAAGTGCTTCCGCAGAGATAACTTTAAACTTATCCTCCCATAGGCTTTGAATATTCTCTAAAAGAACGAGCTTACTTTGGCTTTCTTTTTCTGTGCGTTGAAGCGCAACTCTAAGCTCAGCATTTCTTTCTCCTTGCAAACGCAGCTCTTCTTCTCGTTTAAGAAGCAAAGTCTCAATTCCTTCAAAACGCCTTAGACGATCTTGTGAAAGGGCTACATCTTGGGTAAAAGCAGAGATTTTTTTTTGAAAATAGACATAGAGACAAAATCCCGTGAGAATGACTCCAGCAAAAAACCCTAAACTTAAATCCAGTGCAATCATGAACATGCCTTTGTTTTATGTGTTATATGAAAAAAAGTTCACCTAATATGATAATAGCTCTGGCATCTTTAACCAACATGTTTTATGACAGTGTTACATTCCTTTTTAGGGATACACGGTTTTTTGAGTTTTGACCACTCTTTGCGGAGGATAGCATGGAAAATGTGGGCCTTGTTTTTCAAGCGTGTGGCGGCCTCATCTTATTTTTCTTTCTTGCTTGGCTTTTCAGTGAAAATCGAAAACAGGTTAATTTTAAAGCAGCTTTTTTAGGCTTTGCTATTCAAGTTCTCCTTGCCATTATTGTTGTAAAATTTAGCGTTGTTCGCGATGTGTTTTTAGGCATTGGACAAGGTGTGATGGCATTAAAAGACGCTACCATTGCTGGAACAAGCTTCGTTTTTGGATATGTAGGCGGAGGGGGAGCTCCCTTTACAACAACCGATCCCTCCAAAACCTTCATATTCGGCTTTCAAGGATTACCGATGGTGATTGTCATCAGCGCCCTTGCAATGTTGCTCTTTCATTGGCGCATTCTCCCTTTTATTGTCAAAATATTTTCGAACGTCTTTCAAAAAACCCTGGGAATTGGGGGCGCTTTAGGTGTTTGCGCGGCAGCTAAAATGTTTTTGGGACAAACGGAAGCTCCTCTTCTTGTGCGGCCTTATTTAGGAAAATTCACACGAAGTGAGCTCTTTACCGTCATGACCGCTGGAATGGCAACGACTTCCATTTCAATTATGGTTGTTTATGCGATCATTTTGGATGGAACAGTGCCGGATCCCATTGCCCATATCTTAACAGCCTCGATCATAAGTGTCCCTGCTGCCATCACCATTTCTCGCATTCTCATTCCCCAAGTGGGCGAAAATACGTCCGGACATCTTGTCGTCCCTTATCAATTCTCAGGATCCATGGAAGCCATTACCCAAGGAACCTCAGATGGCGTTCGCCTTTATGTCAATATCTTAGCTATGTTAATTGTATTTTTAGCCATTGTTGCGATAATAAATTCTATATTAAGCCTTTTCCCTACAGTTGGTAATGAGCCCATGACCCTTCAGCTCCTTTTAGGGTATATTTTAGCTCCCTTAGCTTGGGCCATTGGAATTCCTTGGGAAGAAGCCGTGCCTGCAGGTGCCCTGTTGGGAAAGAAAACCATCTTGAATGAAATTGTTGCTTTCATGGGACTTGCCGAGCTCCCTAAAAATCTCTTAAGCGTCAAAAGTAGTATTATTATGACTTATGCTCTTGCAGGTTTTGCCAATTTCAGCAGCATTGCCATTCAAATTGGTGGGATTGGCACGATGGTCCCAGAGCGTAAGCAAGAAATTATATCCCTTGGTTTCAAAGCAATGATTGCAGGAACGATCGCCAGCTGCATGAGTGGAGCCATCATCGGCATTTTGTATAGCTTTGGCTAAAGTTCTTATTATTGCAGGCCCTACGGCAAGTGGAAAATCTGCCTTTGCCAACAAAATTGCCTTCGAGAAAAAGGGCGTCATCCTGAATGGAGATAGCCTACAAGTTTATAAAGGTCTTGAAATACTGACGGCTCAACCCTCTCTTCAAGAACGACACCTCCTCCCTCACCGTCTTTATGGATTTTTAGAGCCACACGAAATGTGCTCAGCAGGT
>JAKBAL010000358.1 GCA_021809225.1 Pseudomonadota bacterium
CATATTCTTGAAGCTTCTCTTACATAAGAATTACTAATTTTTTAAGACACATCATTTTTTAAGAATTTCACTCTAAGATATAGCATAGAGAAATGCTCACTTTTGATGAGTTGATTAAAGAAAAATGCAATTTTGAAACCTTGCAGCTTTCAAAATTTAAAAAATATATAATTGGAGATGATAAGAAGTGCCTTATTTGAAAACCATTTTACGAACGGATAGGATTTTTAGCGAAGAAGTGTGTTTGCAAGTTGTTTTTGTATTTTGCGTGTTAAATGCTCCTTTTGCTTTATTTATAGGAATACATACACATTCAACTTCTCTTCTTTTAGTAGGTGTGCTCTGTGCCTTTGATGCTTTTAGCTCTTACATAACCCTCATTGTTTATAAACTTCTTTTAAAGGCCCCTTCTCAACAGTATCCATTTGGTTATTTCAAGTTCGAGCCCCTGTTAATTGTTATCGAATCAACCATTATAATTGTAACGTGCATTATGAGTATTTTTCATGCTCTCAAAGATCTATATCATCAATCATCTTTTCTCACAAATCATAGTGTTGGTTTTTATTACCTACTGACTGTAATATTTATAGATATAATAATTTGTATTTATATTTATATGTGTAGAAAAAAAAGTGATTCTCCTTTACTTGAAATTGAATATTTAGGATGGTTTTATGATTTATTATCCTCATGTGCCCTTTTGGCGGGATTTGTAAGTGCTTATTTTTTAATGAAAAGTTCACATGTCGATCTTCAACATTTAGCAGTCTTTGTCGATCCTGCAATGTCTTTTATCATTGTTCTCGTTTTCATCGTAAAGCCATTTCTTCTCTTTTCTGAAAATGTGAAGGATATTCTTGATAGAAAACCGGAAGAATCATCAATCGAAGAGATTATTGTAGACATTACCAATCACTATGCGCATGAACTCCACATAAAAATAAATATAATATTTGTTAAAATGAGAAGAGCAGGTCGGGCGCATTTTTGTGTATTAAAATATTCTGTTAATAATAATGTAGATTTTCAGAAAATAACTTTATTAAACAATAGCATAGAAAAGACAATTCAAGAAAAAGTTCCTCAGCTCTATTTAGCTTTAATACCAGAAGCTTCACTCATAAAGGTTGGTAAAAAAGTAAAAAATAAATAATTGTTGAGATTAATGAGATCACTTATTAAAAGATATTTAGGCTTCGTGAACAAAATTTAAGAGCAGAGAAAAAGGGCTTTCTTGTGAGTGATATCCTAACAAAATTCACCTAAGTGTCATCCCCTTGACACGCGGTGATCCAGAAAAGTGTTGAGGTGAGACGGTGCTTTCTATGGTGAATAATCAAAATGTAACAAAGGCATTCCTCTTGAGAAAGATGTTTTGGATCAAATAGTGGCTGGATCCCTGCCTTTGCGGGGATGACACTCCTGGATCTTATGAGTTGCTCTCACAAAATTTTTTTACAGTACCTATTCATCCTTTAACTCTTTATTTGAACGTCAGATTAGATATTAACTTAAAATAGAAGGTCTATAATTCTCGGTCCAAAAAATGGATAAGGTCTTGTTCATTTATTTTTGTCATGTCTTTCGGAATCTCAACCGTGATTTTAGCAAGGATTTGCTTTCCTAGCTGCTCTCTGATGTCACCTAGCGTTTTGGGAGGAGAGATAAGGATAAGCTCATCAAAGTCACTATTTTCATTCGCTTTTTCTAGGATTACGCAGAGTTCTTTTGCAAAAAGATGCTTTTGGTATTGATGCCAATCAGTGCGAGGTTCATAAGCATGGCGGGTAGGGTTGTTGCTTTCAAATCCGCGACCAGGTTTATCTGTTGTAAGATCTCTGTCTGGTAGGTTCTCACCGACAAAATCCTGTCCCATAACATTTTTAAGCTTTTTATGTCCTTTCGCGAAAATCCTAGCTCTTGCTCCATCTGCCACTAGTACCCAAGTTTTTTTCTTCTTAAACATGCGGCCACTCCTATATTATCTGTTTATATCTTCAGTATGAAAGAGAAAAATAAAAATCTCGTTAACCTTTAACTAAACCAAATGAAAAACATGAATAGAAAGAGTAAGAATGACTTCAATCATGATCAGTAAAACAATGATTGATTCAAGCATGGTTGAATGGCGGTTGTTAAGTTCATCTCGCATCATTTCAAACAGTTCTTTCACAATATCTAAGCGGCGATTGAGAACAGCTGTTCGTGGATGAAGCTCTAAGTCATTGATGGTCATTGTATAAAGACTTTGATACTCAGGATGATCCCAGATAAAAACAGGGGCATCCAAAATATCACTATGTAAGTTTACCGAATTTCTTTCAATAAAAAGCTCGCCAATTCGTTTTGAAATTTCCTTACGAGAAAGAGATATTTTTCCGCGGTGAGCAAGTTCTTGAGGAATATTTTTGGTCATCTTAATGGTATTATCAATGCGGGCTTCAAAGGCCGAAAGCTTAACAGCTTGAGAAAGACCATAAGAGACGGCCAACATTTGAAGGGCATGAGATCGTGTTTTTGCGAGGGTAATTTTATCTTGAAAAAATCGTGGCTTACTGGCGAAAGTATACTCAAATTCTTCAAAAACAGGATCAATCAAATCTTGAGAAAATTTTTGTAAAAATTCTAAAAATTGAGTTTCTTTTTCAATAGGAACATTCCAGAAGACGACACAGCCATAAGAGAAGATAAAAATATTTCCTTCCTTATAGGCAGCATGAAGCGCATCTGTGTAAAAATTTATAAATTCAACATCATCCAAAACCATGGCAAGTCCATGGAGATCATAGGTTTCAGAAGTGCTTGTCGTAAAGCAACGCATGAGGATCACTCGTTATTTAATCTAAAAGTACATTAAATTTATCATAAAATCTAGTCTTTCTCCAGGAAATTTCCCTCTCTTAAGGTCGCGAGAACGGAATCTTGGTCACCCATAAAATGCCAGGGAGAGAAGAAAGAATAATGAGAATGAGGAAAGGAGTCCAACCATATGAATCAATCACGATTCCCATAAGAGAAGGGGCAAAAGTTTGGCTAAGTCCTGCAAAGGAAGTGAGAAGAGCGAGCTGAGTTGCCGCAAATCGAAGTGAGCAGCAAGTTAATTGGTAAGAAAAAAAAAGCGGTGAGGGCGAGTCCGCTAAAAAGATGTTCAATTCCAATGGTAACGTAAAGAAAAGAAAGGCTAGGACCAAGGTTTGCCTGCACCAGAAA
>JAKBAL010000359.1 GCA_021809225.1 Pseudomonadota bacterium
TCGCAACAATAAATAAATTGATCGTAAACCAATTTTATATCATTAATATTTAATCCTGGAGTAGGATAAAGGGCACAAGCTGTACTTGTAAAAACAATTTCAGGGTCAACACATTTTTTATTAATCCAAAATTGGCGGATTTCCCTTTCAAGGGTTGGTGTCTCTCCTGCCATACAGGCTCCAGCATAGCGTAGAACGTTTCCAGTTGTCTCTAAAACACTTGGATCAGCTTTGCAGATACACCTCTATATGTGACTTCTCCTGCAAGAGAAAGACTGTTGTTTGCGTGCGATATGAAAGTCGCTTATGTGATTGTTTAATCACAAGAAAGGAGGATTTGAGAAGAAAGAATTAAACTTGTTGTTTCGCCAACAGTAGCCTACCAATACATGCGAAAAGGGCAACCCTTTGGTGTGAAGCTATTGGGACAAATATATCCCATCGAAAGACATTATTTAGTAAGTATAAAAAGCTGACATCCCGAGACCTTGAGTGCAACGAAAGGGACTCGAGATCTTCTAATATCATCAAGAGGGTGGTGACGTCTCACAGATTTACCGCGAGGTTTAAGAAAGCGTTAAGGTAGATCCAGCATCTAGGCTGCGGGATGTTAAGCGGTGTAGAGCCACACCACCATGGTTGTAAAGACTATAAGCTCCACGAAGACATATCATGGAGCTCAATCGTTCTTTGAGGATTTTATTATCGCCTTCTTATATACGGTGGTTTTTGAATAGATAAGTTTTGTTTGCTATAGATAAAACCCACAATCGATAAGAAATTTACGAAGAGAGCTTATACGACCACCATCAAGCTTTCCATTAACTTTATTGTGGAGATGGATGGATGTTTCGTGACCTCCAAATGAAAGGTGAATACGAGACCCAGCAGCGCTTTTATTAATTTTTATTCCTAGAGTATTGAAAAGGGTCTCTACAACTCTAAATCGCAAATTCTTTAAATAAGACAACGGAGTCTCCATCAAAGAAGTAAAAAAAGGCTCTGAGCAGCGTAAGGATACGGGGCGTGTCTCAAGCATCTGTAACCTTACTGCAAGGCCTGCCGCTGCTTCTTGAGTTTGCTGAAGTAGATCATGATTCTCTGCAAGCATCAATTTAAGGCTTGTTGCTTTTTGAAAAATCGTAAAAGCTTTATTGTGGCTTTTATCAATAATATCCATAAGCCATTGATTAACAAAAGAGATATTCTCGTCATCTTCACTCATTCTTGCATCACAAGAGCTGGAAGCAGTTGAAACAGCTGAAGAGCTAGAAGCGTCTGAGGAACTTGCATCACAAGAGCTGGAAGCAGTTGAAACAGCTGAAGAGCTAGAAGTGTCTGAGGAACTTGCAGCGCTTGAAGAGTCTGAAGAGGTGTTGATTTCTATCTCACAAGAACTTCCTTCGACCACAGGAATAGGACTACTAGCTCTATCTAATGTTAGCTCGGTCGTTCTTTTTTGAGGCTTTGCAAATGCTCTCTTTTTCTTTTTTCCACTCCGACCTTTTCTTTGAAAAGTTTGATCTGCAAGGTAACGAGGCGCTGATGACTGCGTTAAAGCAAGCAACGTCTTTCCTTCTAACATTTTATGAAGAAGTTTTGTACTTCTTGTTTGTTGTTCAGCTGATAAAGAGACTCCTCCTGGGCATGAATCACTCACAAAATTAAAAAATAAAGGATAAAAAGAAATCGCTTCAGTATTGTTAATCATTTTTTGATTGTTTACCATATTTGCAATTTCCGATAAATTTTCCGTACCTACCATTAAGGCGAAGTTTTTATCATCTTTTTTGAATGCCAAAGACTGTTTGCCAATCTGGGGAGAGAGGCGGGTTAATCCAGCTTTTAGCCCTTTTTTGCATCTCTCTATCTCACTACCGAGAGCTATTTCATATGCCTCGGGTAAATCTAGTTCTTTTAAATTCATTTGATTAAATCTATAAAGAATACTACGTATTTGTCGTTGCTGCTTTAGCGACCAATCTTTCTCCTCAAAATGAACTGCATAGTTTTGAAAAAATTTTTCCTTATGACTTGGTTTCACTGTTAAAAAGGGAATCATAGCATTTTCAAGATTAGTAAAGTGTTTAAAGAAAAAGCCAACAGATTCAATGCATTGTTTAAGATCTTCGCCGTAAGGAGAATCTGGATTGTATCTCAATTTCTGATCATGTAAATTTTTTAATAAAGGTAAACTTACGCAATATGCTAAAAAGGCATATGTGCCGATAATGCTTTCTTCTTGAACCAAAAAAGCGTCTGGTTTAGTGCTTAATATCCCTCTAAGAGGGGTCTCTGTGCCCTCCGCAGAGAATTGAAACATTGCCTTGGCTTTTGTAAACTCTTGCTCTGAAACCTCTTCTTTCGCAAAATATTGCTTAGGGTTACTTTCAGCCTCTATTTTTTCATCTAATTGTTTGAGTATTTTAATACTAGATACCCAATCTTGAAAAAGCTCCTTCCCCGTTCCTGCAAAGCAAAATGACACAGAACAATGGAGAAGAAATAAACTCTTAAAGATAATTTTCATTTTAAAACCTCATTTAAAAAATCTAATTAATCAGAAGTATTTTTTAATCACAAAAAATTATTATTAATTATTATGTAGTAAATAGTGTTTCTTTTTTCAAGCATTAATATTATCGAAAGAATCTCACGCAGCGAGTGCTGGCAATTATATAAAATTAATAAACTTGTTATATATGGAAACATATGAAGGTGCGAGTAATGCAATTCACCGAGAAAAACACCTAAAATTAGTCTTTTCTTAACGTATAACCCATATATTATTTTTTTCGTATTTGAAAATTTTAATTTCAGGAAGAAATAAAGGAAAAAAAATATTTTAGCTTATCTCTCTTAATAGGGCTAAGCTTGAGATTGGAGGTTTACGCCAATGAAGCAGCAAAATCAGTAAATCTTAATCAGGATAACAACGTACAAATTAAGGCAGCTCTTATTTCTCCAGAGTTACAATCCTTCTTAGATAAGAAAGGGGGCATATAGACGAAAACAAAGCAGGTCTGAGAATTTCTGAAGTCGCAAAACAATTTGGCGATCTAGGCTTATCAGGGCAGCTTTTTTACTTTAAGAGCGCTTGGCATTGTGCTTTATGGGATGTATGGAGTTTCTATGTATAAAATAGCTAAGCTATTTGGCGTAAGTGACGTTGCCGTTCTTAAGTGGATAAGGAAAGGAGCA
>JAKBAL010000360.1:0-1561 GCA_021809225.1 Pseudomonadota bacterium
TGAGAATCAATATGGAATCCCTTATTCCTGGGGAACAATAGGGATTGCTTATAATCCAGAAAAACTTTCAAAATGTATGCCTGGCGTAAATATTAAAAAATTAACAGAAAGTTTTGCCGTTTTATTTGACCCAACACTTGTTCAACATTTTGCTTCGTGTGGCGTTGCTCTTCAATCCAGTGCGTTGGATGTTTTTAATGCAATTTTAGTTTATGCAGGTGAAAACCCGAATACAACGTCACGAGAAGAGTTTAATAAAGCCCTGAGTATTTTAAAATCTGTCAGACCTTACATTCATAAATTTATTTCAGGAGGACTCATTGAAGATCTTGCTACAGGAGAAATATGCTTAGCCTTAGCTTGGTCGGGAGATGCTTTAAAAGCTTCCCTACGCGCAAAAGAATTAAATCAAACTTTCCAAATTCATTATTCTATTCCACGTGAAGGCGCAGAATTATGGTTTGAAGTTATGGCAATCCCGGAAGATGCCCCTCATCTTCATAATGCTTACCTTTTCATAAATTATATATTACGTCCTGATGTCATTGCTCAAATTACAAATTACGTTTATGATGCAAATTCAAATAGTGCTTCTAATCCTTACATTCAAAAATCAATTCGCAATAACCCAACAATTTATCCTCCTGCATCCGTCATGAAGAATCTTTTTGTCAGCAAAAGTGCTCCTATGAACTTTGAAAGATGGCGCTCTCGTGCATGGATCCGCGTAAAAACAGGTATTTAAAACTTAGGTGACGATATGGCCTTAAAATCTTCAAAACATTCTTATAAATTTGACCCTTGGCAAAATCCAAAAGCACGCCCTTATATTCGTATCGAAAATGTTTCAAAAGAATTTAGAGGGACATTAGCTGTTAATAACTTGAGCCTTTCTATTTATCAAGGTGAATTCTTTTCTATTTTAGGCGGATCAGGCTGTGGAAAAACCACCCTCCTTAGAATGCTTGCAGGTTTTGAAACGCCCACACATGGAAAAATCTATATTGACGACATTGACATGACGACAACGCCCCCTTATGAGCGCCCTGTCAATATGATGTTTCAGTCTTACGCTCTTTTTCCACATATGAATGTTGAACAAAATGTTGCCTTTGGCCTTAAGCAAGAAAAAGTTCCTAAAAATGAGATCAAACAACGCGTGAAAGAAGTTCTTGATCTTGTTCAAATGTCTTCTTTTATGGAGCGACGTCCTCCTCAACTCTCAGGAGGACAGCGCCAACGTGTCGCATTAGCGAGGAGTCTTGTAAAACAACCCAAACTGCTTTTATTGGATGAACCTCTTGCTTCGCTTGATAAAAAGCTAAAGGAGCGAACACAACTTGAACTTGTCACCATTCAAGAGCGTGTCGGGATTACATTTATTATGGTCAGTCATGACCAAGAAGAATCCATGACCATGTCAACACGTCTTGGTGTCATGGATGAAGGCCGCATTCGTCAAGTTGGACCTCCTCACGAAGTATATGAATTTCCGAACTCACGTTTTGTTGCCGATTTTATTGGATCCATTAATATGTTCGATGGCATTGTTCTTCAAGAT
>JAKBAL010000360.1:1571-3199 GCA_021809225.1 Pseudomonadota bacterium
GTCATTCAGCAACAATTCCTCCCGGAGCACATGTCACCGTAGCGGTTCGTCCTGAAAAAATTAAAATATGTAAAATGTCAGAGGGGAAACCTCACATCTCTTATAATTGTACTCATGGGATTGTGGATGATATTGAGTATTTAGGTGATGTGTCGATTTATCACGTTCTTACTCATACTGGAAAACGTGTCTTAGCCACCCTCCCTAATCTTGTTCGCTTAACAGAGCAACGGGTTACTTGGGAAGATAAAGTTTATTTATATTGGCACTCTGAAAACGGCATTGTCTTAACCGTTTAAACTCTTTCTAAAAGGAAACAGTATGAAAAAAAAACGCTCTCATCTTTTTTCTTTTTTTAGAAAGCCTGTCTCAAGCCGGTTTTTAGTCATTGCTCTTCCTTTTACATGGGGTATTTTATTCTTTTTTATCCCCCTACTTCTTGTCTTAAAAATTAGCTTTTCCGAGCTCACTGTTGGCATTCCTCCTTATCTTCCTATTCTCGAGAGACTAGGCAACGATGTCATTACGCTTAAACTTAATATTGGAAATTATTTTTATCTTTTATGGGATGATCTTTATATTCGCGCAATTTTAAATTCGTTGGGGCTTGCGCTTATTGCCACACTTTCTTGTCTTATTATCGGTTTTCCTATGGCTTACGCCATCACGCATTCCTCATCTCGTTATCAAAGTCTCTTTTTAATGATGATCATTCTTCCCTTTTGGACGTCGTTTTTAATTCGCGTTTACGCATGGATTGGACTTTTAAGTTATCATGGTGTCATTAATACTCTTCTGTTAAAGCTTCACATCATCTCAGAGCCGCTCAAACTCTTGAATACGCTTTTTTCAGTTACGCTTGGAATTACTTATTGTTATCTTCCTTTCATGATTCTTCCCATTTATGTTTCTCTTGAAAAAATAGACCAATCTCTTCTTGAGGCTGCCTATGATCTTGGATCAACACCTTTTCGAACCTTTAGAAAGATTACTGTTCCTTTAGCGATGCCTGGGATTATCTCTGGATCTCTTCTTGTTTTTATTCCGGCTTTGGGAGAGTTTGTCATTCCCGATCTTTTAGGGGGATCAGATACGCTCATGATTGGACGCGTTTTATGGAACGAGTTCTTTGTCAATCGAGATTGGCCTGTTGCAGGTGCTGTTGCTATTGCCATGCTTGTTTTTCTTGTTCTTCCCATCGTTCTTCTCCAACATATTCAAAAAAATGCTCAACGCCATCAATTAGGCGAGGACTCTTAATGCGCAAAATTTCTCCTTTTTTAATTTCGTGTTTGGTCTTTGGGTACGCTTTTCTATATGTTCCTATCTTTATTCTAATTGCCTTTTCCTTTAATAAATCAAGACTCGTGACCATTTGGGATGGATTTTCATTGAAATGGTATCAAAGCCTCTTTCATAATGATCAGCTTTTAAGTGCAGTTTGGGTAAGCCTTAAAGTTGCAACCCTCTCTGCAACGGTTGCCCTTATTTTTGGGACACTCGCAGCGCTTGTTCTTGTAAGATTTGGTCGCTTTAAAGGACGTACTTTTTTTTCAGGCTTAATTATGGCGCCCTTAGTTATGCCAGAAGTAATCACTGGACTTTCCCTCCTCATCCTTTTTGTGTCC
>JAKBAL010000004.1 GCA_021809225.1 Pseudomonadota bacterium
CCAGGACACGCAGATTATGTGAAGAACATGATCACGGGAGCGGCGCAGATGGATGGAGCGATATTAGTGGTGAGCGCAGCGGATGGACCGATGCCGCAGACGCGAGAGCACATTTTGTTAGCAAGGCAGGTAGGGGTTCCAGCGTTAGTTGTCTTTATGAACAAGGTGGATCAGGTAGACGATGCTGAGTTGCTTGAGTTAGTTGAGATGGAGATCAGGGAATTATTGACGTCCTATGGATTTCCAGGAGATGACATTCCTGTGGTGAAAGGGTCAGCGTTGTGTGCGTTAGAAGGACGTGAAGAGTCGATAGGGAAGAATGCGATATTAGAGTTGATGACGGCAGTAGATACGTACATACCGCAGCCTGAGAGAGAGATAGACAAGGCGTTTTTGATGCCGATAGAAGATGTTTTTTCGATATCGGGACGAGGGACAGTGGTGACAGGACGCGTTGAGCGAGGGATCGTAAAGGTTGGAGAAGAAATAGAGATCGTAGGGATCAGGCCGACACAGAAATCGACAGTTACTGGAGTAGAGATGTTCCGGAAGTTATTGGATCAGGGACAAGCTGGGGATAACATAGGAGCGTTATTGAGAGGGACGAAGAGGGAAGATGTGGAGCGAGGGCAAGTGTTAGCAAAGCCTGGGACGATAACGCCGCATACAAACTTTAATTGTGAAGCGTACATATTGAAGAAGGAAGAGGGGGGAAGACATACGCCCTTTTTTGGAAACTATCGACCACAGTTTTATTTTCGGACGACAGATGTGACGGGAACGGTAAAGTTGCCTGAGGGAGTGGAGATGGTGATGCCCGGAGACAACGTAGCGATGGAAGTGGAGCTGATAGCGCCCGTTGCGATGGATGAAGGATTGCGGTTTGCGATTCGCGAAGGTGGTCGTACCGTAGGGGCTGGTGTCGTTGCTTCTATTGTGAAGTAATAGGTAGGTTACATCATTCTCATCATTTCGTCGTCAGTACTCTTTTTGGAATGACAGATAAGGAAAATAAATTTTTTAAGAAGTGCGCTCCTTGTTTGCGTTTGCTAAGAAAGCTTTAAGAAGGCGAAGAGGATAGGAATAGTTTGCATTTTGAGGTTATATAAAATAAAGGAGTGTAGCTCAACTGGCTAGAGCACCGGTCTCCAAAACCGGGGGTTGGGGGTTCGAGTCCCTCCACTCCTGCCAAAGTATTTGTAATTTTTGTTAAACTCTGATATTAGAAACTGAAGCAACCCGGAAAAGGATTATGGCTAGAACATCGCCCCTTGAATTTATTCGCCAAGTACGCCAGGAAGTGGCAAAGGTAACATGGCCTTCTCGCAAGGAAACCATTGTCACAACCATTTTGGTGTTCGTTATGGTTTTTATTTGTGCAGCCTTTTTTTTGGTTATTGATAAGTTTCTTGCATGGAGTATTTCTTTGATTTTAGGAATGGGAGCTTAAAAAGACGATGACGCAGGGTTCCCGCTGGTACGTTGTGAACGTTTACTCAGGTTTTGAGAAAAAGGTTGCAGAATATATTCAAGAACAGGCCGCAAAGAAAAATTTGTCTGAGCAAATCGAAATGATTTTAGTGCCTACGGAAGAAGTGATTGAGATAAAAAAGGGGGCTAAAGTGACCTCTGAGCGGCAATTCTTTCCAGGGTATGTTCTTATTAAAATGACTTTGACTGATGAAGTGTGGCATTTAGTGCGGCATGTTCCAAAAGTTTCTGGTTTTTTAGGGGCTCGAGGTAAGCCAACACCCGTAAGTCAAGGGGAAGTTGATCGCATTTTATCTCAAGTTCAAGAAGGAATTCAAAAGCCAAAGTCATCTATTAGCTTTGAAACGGGTGAGCAAGTGCGTGTGTGCGAAGGACCATTCAATTCATTTAATGGAATTGTAGAAGAAGTAGATGAAGATAAACAGCGACTTAAAGTTGCCGTTTCAATTTTTGGTCGATCGACCCCTATTGATTTAGATTTTGTGCAAGTGGAAAAAATTTAAGCCCCTTGTAAAAGAATTGTGCGGGAGGCGTGCCATCGCCGTACCGCAAACTCAACGGAAAGAGGAGACAAATGGCAAAAAAGATAGTAGGTTATATTAAGCTGCAGATTCCTGCGGGTAAAGCCAACCCATCCCCTCCAGTTGGCCCTGCTTTAGGTCAACGAGGGCTTAATATTATGGAATTTTGTAAAGCATTTAATGCGCAAACCCAAAACATGGAGCCGGGTATGCCCATCCCTGTGGTGATTACCGCTTATGCTGATCGGACGTTTAGTTTTATTACAAAGACACCTCCTGTAAGCTATTTCTTAAAGAAGGCCGCAGGCCTTGCCAAAGGGTCTAAGACTCCTGGAACTGGAACTGAGGGAAAGGTAACAATGGCGCAAGTTCATGAAATTGCTCAGACAAAAATGCAAGATCTGAATGCGAATGATGTTGATGCAGCGTCTCAAATGATTATTGGCTCTGCCCGTTCGATGGGCATTGAGGTTGTGGAGTAGGATGATGACAGGAAAGCGCATTCGTAAAGCCTATGAAGGTCTGGATTCTTTAGCTGTTTTCTCTGTGAAAGAAGCCATTCGAATTGTAAAAGAACGGGCAACGGCAAAGTTTGATGAAACAATTGAAATCTCAATGAATTTAAATGTAGATCCTCGGAAATCTGATCAGAACATTCGCGGTGTTACTCAACTTCCTGCGGGAACAGGAAAGACTTTGCGTGTTGCAGTTTTTGCCAAAGGACCTAAGGCTGAAGAAGCGCGTAAGGCTGGAGCTGATGTTGTTGGAGACGAAGATTTGGCTGAAAAGATTCAAGCAGGAGAGATCAATTTTGACCGTTGTATCGCAACGCCTGATATGATGGCTCTCCTTGGTAAATTGGCACGTGTTTTGGGTCCTCGTGGTTTGATGCCTAACCCAAAACTAGGAACGGTGACCATGGATGTGGCAGAAGCGATTAAGGCAGCTAAGGGAGGTCAAGTTGAATATCGGGCTGAAAAAGCCGGTATTGTTCATGCAGGAATTGGAAAAGTTAGTTTTTCTGCAGAAGATATCGAGAAAAACTTGCGTTCTTTCGTAGATGCGATTATGAAAGCTAGACCGACGGGTGTTAAGGGGTCATATGTTAAGAAAGTATCTCTTTCTTCAACAATGGGACCATCCGTAAGAATTGAATTTGCTGATTTAATGTCAGCTAAGTAATATCGCGAAAGCGATAGAGAAAGGGGGTATCCCCTTCTCAAAGCCTGTCCAAGACTGTGGGGATCTTTAGATTTAATGCATAGCCCCCGCATAGACGGGAGAATCGTAATATGAGGATAGCAGCCTCTAAAAGACGGTTTTCGCGGACGGGACAACCAGTGAATACTGGTTTTTTGTAACCTAATCCTTGGCTTTTTCAAGGATTAAACAATGGAGACGTATCTTGGACCGTAGCGAAAAAAAACAGCTGGTCTCCTCTCTGCGTCAGGGCTTAATAGAGTCAAGCTTAGTTGTAGTCGCCCATCAAACGGGTCTTACTGTGGCTGAAGTTTCTAATCTAAGACGCCAGATGCGAGAAGAAGGGGTACAGTTTAAAGTTGCCAAAAATACATTAACACGCTTGGCTGTTGTGGAAACTCAGAATGAGGGCATTCACTCTTTGCTTTCAGGGCCAACAACGCTGGCTTATTCAAAAGATCCTGTCGCAGCTGCAAAGGTAGCTGTAAAGTTTGCCAAAAATAATGAAAAATTTAAAATTATTGGAGGGGCTTTATCAGGAAAAGTTTTGAACGAAAAGGAGATAGAAACCCTTTCAAAACTTCCTTCTCTGGACGAGTTGCGTGCAAAGATTATTGGTATTATTTCAACGCCGGCAACACGTATTGCTGGTATCATGCAGGCCCCTGCAGGCCAATTGGCTCGGGTGTTTTCTGCCTATGGAAAAACAACGGCGTAAGGCGCCCTTATATCTAACAAAGGAGTAACTAAATATGGCTGCGAATCTTGAAAAAATTGTTGAACAACTTTCTGAATTAACGGTAATAGAAGCCGCTGATCTTTCTAAATTGCTTGAAGAAAAGTGGGGCGTAAGTGCTGCTGCTCCTGTTGCAATGGCTGCTGTTGCAGGAATGGCTGCGGAAGCTGCGCCAGTTGAAGAAAAGACTGATTTTGAAGTTGTTTTGACGGCTATTGGTGATAAAAAAATTGAAGTCATTAAAGAAGTTCGTGCGATAACAGGTCTAGGTTTGAAAGAAGCCAAAGATCTCGTTGAAGGTGCGCCAAAGACTTTAAAGGATGCGGTCGCCAAAGCTGAAGCTGAAGAAATTCAGAAAAAGCTTGAAGCTGTAGGCGCCAAAGTGGAGCTAAAGTAGTTAAAGTTTGTGGTTAAGGACCCACGACTTTTATTTTGCCGACAAGGAAGTTAATTCCTTTGTCGGCGACTCCTATGTGGTACGGTACACATAATTAATTCAACTTTGATCGATTTATGTAAGAGGCATTAATGGCAAGAACCTATACGGAACGCAAAAGAATTCGCAAAAGCTTTGCACGGATTCCAGAAATAGCTCCTTTGCCTAACTTGATTGAGCTCCAAAAAACATCCTATGAAAATTTTTTGCAAATGGATGTTTCTCATGACGAGAGAGTTTCAGCTGGTTTGCAAGAAGTTTTCCAGTCTGTTTTTCCAATTAGTGACTTTTCGGGTAAATCCCAACTTGAATTTTATCGTTATGATTTTGATGCCCCTAAATATGATGTGGATGAGTGTAAGCAGCGAGGGATGACCTTTGCCGCTCCTTTACGAGTGACTTTTCGCTTAGTCGTGTGGGACATTGATGAAGAGACTGGCGCAAAATCTATTCGTGATATTAAAGAGCAAGAAGTTTACATGGGTGACATTCCACTCATGACTCAAAATGGTACTTTTGTGGTTAATGGAATTGAACGTGTCGTTGTTTCCCAGATGCATCGTTCACCAGGAGTGTTTTTTGACCATGACAGTGGCAAATCTCACTCTTCTGGAAAATATCTTTTTTCAGCAAGAGTCATTCCTTATAGAGGGTCATGGCTGGACTTTGAATTCGATGCGAAAGATCTTATTTTTGCCCGTATTGACCGCAAGCGGAAGCTTCTTGTGACGACTTTCTTAATGGCTCTTGATAGTCGAGAGACGGAAGAGAAAAGAAAAATTTTAGAAAAAGAGGGTAAAAAACTTGATCCTTTAGAAGCGCATGGGATGTCCCGTGAGGAAATTTTAAGTACCTTTTATTCAGTTGTAGAGTATGTAAAATCTGATGAAAATTGGAAGACAGCATTCCGGCCTGATGTGATAAAGGTAGGGAAGCTTCCTCATGACTTAGTTGACGCAAATACTGGTAAAGTTGTTGCTGCTGAAGGCGCTAAAATGAATCCACGTTTTGCACGAAAGTTGCAAACAGAAGGACTCAATGAGGTGCTTGTTGATGCAGCTGATCTTATAGAACGCTATATTGCTAATGATTTAATTAATGAAGAGACGGGGGAGGTTTATGCAGAAGCGGGAGATGAAATTACGTCTGCTCTTTTGGCTACTTTCGCGGAAAATAATATTCAAACGATTCCAACATTAGATATCGATCACGTTAATGTTGGTGCTTATCTGCGCAATACCTTGATAGCAGATAAGAACATGAATCGCGAAGATGCTCTTGTTGATATTTATCGAATTTTGCGTCCAGGGGAGCCGCCAACGATTGAGGGTGCGCATGCGCTTTTCCGTGGATTTTTCTTTGATAATGAGCGGTATGATCTTTCCTCCGTAGGGCGAGTAAAGATGAATTCTCGCCTTGGACTTGATGTGGCTGATACAGTTCGTATTTTACGTAAAGAAGATATTGTGGCTATTATCAAAGTTCTTTTGGATTTGAAAGATGGACGGGGTAATGTCGATGATATCGATAACCTTGGAAACAGGCGTGTTCGTTCTGTGGGTGAACTTTTAGAAAATCAATATCGAGTAGGACTTTCTCGTATGGAGAGAGCTATTCGTGAGAGAATGAGTTCGGTTGAAATAGATACCGTTATGCCTCACGACTTGATTAATGCGAAACCTGCTGCTGCAGTTGTTCGTGAGTTCTTTGGGACATCTCAATTATCTCAGTTTATGGACCAAACAAATCCTCTTTCTGAGATCAATCATAAACGTCGTTTGTCAGCTTTAGGGCCAGGTGGATTAACACGAGATCGGGCAACTTTTGAAGTTCGTGATGTTCATCCTACCCATTATGGCCGGATTTGTCCTATCGAAACGCCAGAAGGACCAAATATTGGGCTTATTAACTCACTTGCAACCTATGCACGTGTGAATAAATATGGGTTTATTGAGACACCGTATCGTAAGATTATTGAAGGGAAAGTTACACAAGACACAACTTATTTGACGGCTATGGATGAAAGCAAACATACTATTGCGCAGGCGAACGCGGAATTAGATAATGAGGGTCGCTTTACCGCTGATTTTGTCAGTTGCCGTCGGAATGGAGAGTTTATTGTTGCTCCTGCTTCCGAAATTGATTTAATGGATGTTTCTCCAAAGCAAATTGTTTCAGTTGCAGCTTCTCTCATTCCTTTTATTGAAAATGATGATGCGAACCGTGCCTTAATGGGATCAAACATGCAACGTCAGGCCGTTCCTCTTTTACGAACAGAGGCTCCCTTTGTTGGAACCGGAATGGAAGGTCCTGTTGCTCGAGATTCAGGTGTGGCTGTCATTGCTAAAAGAACGGGAATAGTGGATCAAGTGGATGCTTCTCGTATTGTTATTCGTGTGACGGATGAGAGTGTGATGACCACGAGCAACGTTGACATATACAATCTTTTGAAGTTCCAGCGGTCTAATGATAAAACCTGTATTAACCAGAAACCTTTGGTAACAGTTGGGGATAAAGTTGAAAAGGGAGATATTATTGCCGATGGACCTTGTATGGATACGGGTGAGCTTGCTTTAGGGTCTAATGCACTTGTCGCATTTGTTTCTTGGAATGGCTATAATTTCGAAGATTCTATTATTATTTCTGAGCGAATCGTTAAGGACGATGTCTTTACGTCTATTCATATTGAGGAATTTGAAGTTTCAGCTCGTGATACAAAATTGGGGAACGAGGAAATTACACGCGATATTCCAAATGTAGGTGATGAAGCTTTACGTCATTTAGATGAAGCGGGCATTGTTTATATTGGGGCGGATGTAAAGTCTGGAGATATTCTTGTTGGCAAGGTTACGCCGAAAGGAGAATCACCCTCAACACCTGAAGAAAAGCTATTGCGAGCTATTTTTGGTGAAAAGGCTTCTGATGTACGGGATACCTCTTTAAGATTGCCTCCTGGTGTTCAGGGGACTGTTGTGGAGGTGCGTGTTTTTTCCCGTCGAGGAGTTGAAAAAGATGAGCGTGCTTTAGCTATTGAGCGTGCAGAAATTGAGCGATTAGCTAAAGATCGTGACGCAGAGCGGTCAATTTTGGATCGAAATTTTTATGCGACTTTAGAAGATCTCCTTATGGAGCAAAAAATAGTGAGTGCGCCAACGGGTGTGAAGAAAGGGATTAAAGTTACAAAAGCGGTGCTTGATACCTTATCGAAAGGACAGTGGCGACAAATTACTGTCGAGGATGACACCGTTATTTCAGCCCTTGAGTCGGCAAAACAAAGCCACGATGAATGTGTTGCTGCTTTACAAGCTCGGTTTGAGGATAAAGTAGAAAAGCTGCGTCGGGGTGATGAGTTGCCCACGGGTGTGTTAAAACAGGTGAAAGTTTTCATAGCTGTGAAGAGGAAATTGCAATCAGGGGATAAAATGGCAGGACGACATGGAAACAAAGGTGTTGTTTCCCGTATTGTTCCTATCGAGGATATGCCCCATCTCGAAGATGGCACTCCTGTAGATGTTGTATTGAATCCGTTAGGTCTGCCTTCACGTATGAATGTTGGGCAAATTCTTGAAACCCATTTAGGGTGGGCAGCGGCTGGGTTAGGTCGACAAATTAATGACGCCCTTGCCAAGATGGCCATTGAAGAACATCAGGATATTTCAGTACTACGCACAGCTTTAGATCGAGCATATGAAGATGATCAAATTGTTAAGGACATTAAAGAGATGTCAGACAACGAAGTCGTTGAACTTGCAACGAATTTGACTTCAGCTGTTCCTATGGCAACACCTGTTTTTGATGGAGCTCATGAAGTTGATATTAATCATCAACTGAAGAAAGCAAACCTAGACACAAGTGGTCAAGTTACTTTAATCGATGGTCGAACGGGCGAGCCCTTTGATCGAAAAGCAACAGTAGGATATATGTATATTCTGAAGTTGCACCACCTGGTTGATGATAAGATTCATGCGCGCTCTGTGGGGCCTTATAGTCTTGTGACTCAGCAGCCTCTTGGTGGAAAAGCTCAGTTTGGTGGTCAAAGATTCGGGGAAATGGAGGTTTGGGCTCTTGAAGCTTATGGTGCCTCTTATACCTTGCAAGAAATGTTAACAGTTAAGTCAGATGACGTATCGGGCCGAACAAAGGTTTATGAGTCTATCGTTCGCGGAGATGATAACTTTGAGTCTGGGATTCCTGAGTCTTTTAACGTATTGGTAAAAGAACTGCGGTCATTGGGGTTAAACGTGTCTTTAGGGACAACCGAGTAGAGATAGCAAACAGAAGAAAAGAATTGTTTTTTTCTTCATTAAGTTAAATAAGTTAATGTATTTAGGAGAGCACCATGCGTGATGTAATGAATCTCTTTGGTCCTGTTGCAGGACCTCAGTATTTTGATAATATTAAGATTTCCATTGCAAGCCCTGAGCAAATTCGCGCTTGGTCATTTGGAGAAATTAAAAAACCAGAGACTATCAATTATCGAACTTTTAAGCCTGAGAGAGATGGCTTGTTTTGTGCCAGAATTTTTGGTCCCATTAAAGACTATGAATGCTTATGTGGAAAATATAAGCGTATGAAATATAGAGGAATTATCTGTGAGAAGTGTGGTGTTGAAGTCACTCTCACGAAAGTTCGTCGAGAGAGAATGGGACATATTGAGCTTGCCTCACCCGTTGCTCATATTTGGTTTACCAAATCTTTGCCCAGTCGCATTGGCCTCCTTTTAGATTTGATGCTTAAGGACGTTGAAAAAGTTCTTTATTTTGAGAACCATATTGTTCTTGAGCCTGGGTTGACTCCCTTGAAAAAGGGCCAGCTTCTTAGTGAAGAAGAATTCTATAAAGCGCAAGATGATTATGGCGTAGATGCTTTTGATGCGAAAATTGGCGCTGAAGCTTTACGTGATATGCTTAAAGCCATTGATCTTGAAACTGAGCAACAGCATCTTCGTGAGGCTTTGTTTGAAACCAAATCTGAGTTAAAGCGAAAAAAATACGTTAAACGTTTAAAACTTGTAGAAGCTTTCATTCACTCAGGAGGTCGACCTGAATGGATGGTTTTGGAAGTTATTCCGGTTATTCCGCCAGAAATTCGTCCCTTGGTTCCATTAGATGGAGGACGTTTTGCGACGTCTGACCTCAATGATCTTTATCGTCGTGTGATTAATCGCAATAACCGTCTCAAGCGGCTCATCGAACTTCGTGCTCCTGATATTATCGTCCGAAACGAAAAAAGAATGTTGCAAGAGTCTGTTGATGCTCTTTTTGATAATGGACGAAGGGGACGGGTGATTACAGGAACGAACCGTCGTCCTTTGAAGTCACTATCGGATATGTTAAAGGGAAAGCAAGGTCGATTCCGTCAAAACCTTTTAGGCAAGCGCGTTGATTACTCTGGACGTTCTGTCATTGTGGTTGGACCAGAACTTAAGCTTCATCAATGTGGTTTGCCAAAGAAAATGGCTCTCGAGCTATTTAAACCTTTTATTTATTCACGTCTTGAGCGTTATGGTCTTGCAAATACAATAAAAGCTGCCAAGCGTATGGTTGAAAAAGAACGACCTGAAGTATGGGATATTTTAGAAGAAGTGATTCGTGAACATCCTGTCTTGCTCAATCGAGCTCCCACCCTGCATCGCCTGGGAATTCAAGCGTTTGAGCCAATTCTTGTGGAAGGTAAGGCAATTCAGCTTCATCCCCTTGTTTGTACAGCCTATAATGCTGATTTTGATGGCGACCAAATGGCTGTTCATGTGCCGTTGTCTTTGGAATCGCAACTTGAGTCTCGCGTTTTGATGATGTCCACAAATAACATTCTTCATCCTGCGAATGGCAAGCCCATAATAACCCCCTCAAAAGATATCGTCCTCGGTCTTTACTATTTGACTATAGATCGGGCGGGAGAATTAGGAGAGGGGGCAAGTTTTTCCTCGATTGAAGAGATTGAACATGCCCTTTTTCAGAAGACAGTTTCGCTTCATGCGAACATTACTGCAAGATATGAAGCAGTCGATGATAATGGTCAGAAAGTATTTTATCGGACGCAAACAACCCCAGGAAGGATGCTTCTTTGGGAAATTATGCCAAAACATGTAGGTGTGAAGTTTGAGGTTATTAACCAACTTTTGACATCAACGGAAGCTTCAAAGCTTGTGGATATGGTTTATCGGACATGTGGCCAAAAAGATGCGGTTATTTTTTCTGATCACTTAATGGGACTTGGCTTTCGTTATGCAACAATATCCGGTATTTCTTTTGGAAAAGATGATTTGGTTGTTCCGGAAGAAAAGAAAAAACTTGTTGCTGATACCCGTGAGAAAATTGGTGAATTCCAGCAGCAATATATGGATGGATTGATCACAAATGGTGAACGGTATAACAAAGTAACGGATGCTTGGACTAAATGTACAGAGCAGGTTGCTGAAGCTATGATGAAAAAAATCTCTGAAATTAAGCCAGGAGAGCCTATAAATTCAGTTTACATGATGGCTCATTCGCGGGCTCGTGGTTCTGCTGCGCAAATGCGCCAACTTGCAGCTATGAGAGGGTTGATAGCCAAAACTTCAGGTGAAATTATTGAAACCCCAATTATTTCAAACTTTAAGGAAGGTCTCAACGTTTTAGAGTATTTTAATTCTGCTCACGGAGCTCGCAAAGGATTAACGGATATTGCTTTAAAAACAGCTAACTCTGGTTATTTAACGCGTCGTCTTGTGGATGTAGCTCAAGATTGTATTATTATTGAGTATGATTGCGGAACGGAAAATGGATTAAGTGTTCGGGCTGTTGTTGAAGGAGGAGAGGTCATTACACCCCTCGGGGATCGAATTCTAGGACGCACGACAGCTATTGATGTTGTTGATCTTGTTGCTAATAAAACAATTATCCCAGCAGGAACGCTTATTGAAGAAGCTCACGTTGAAGCTCTTGAAAAAACAAGCGTTGATGAGATCTTAATTCGCTCTGTCTTGACGTGTCAAACAAAGGATGGAATTTGTTCTAAGTGTTATGGGCGTGATTTGGCTCGTGGAACTCCTGTGAATATTGGAGAGGCTGTAGGAGTTATTGCTGCCCAATCTATCGGTGAACCTGGCACACAGTTAACTATGCGGACTTTCCATATCGGAGGAGCTGCCCAGCTTGCTGTGGAGCAGTCTAGTATTGAGGCGTTTGTTGAAGGGACCATTGCCATTAAAAATAGCAGTGTTGTCAAAAATAGTAGCGGTGATAACATTGTGATGAGCCGATATTCAGAACTGTGTATCATGGATACGGCAAAACAAGAACGAGCACGCTATAAGCTAGCTTATGGCTCGCGTCTTCTTGTGGATGAAGGGGAACAAGTAAAGCTTGGTCAAAAGCTTGTTGATTGGGATCCTTATACGCTGCCTATTATTTCTGAGGTCAGTGGAACTGTCCACTATGTTGATTTAGTTGAAAGTCTTTCAATACGTGAAAGTGTGGATGAATCCACGGGTTTGACAAAGCGTGTCGTTGCTGATTGGAAGCAATATACAAGAGCGGCTGAACTTAAACCGCGGCTCGTGTTAAGGGACAAGCAAGGAAATCCTCTTTTATTCGCTAATGGTGCTGAGGCGCGCTACTTCTTGTCAGTGGATGCCGTTTTAGTTGTTGAAAATAATACTGAGATTCAGGCAGGTGACGTGTTGGCGCGTATTCCACGTGAGTCTACGAAATCCCGTGATATCACAGGAGGGTTGCCACGGGTGGCTGAGCTCTTTGAAGCTCGTCGACCTAAAGACGCTGCGATTATAAGCGAGTTTGATGGAAGGATTGAGTTTGGTAAGGATCATAAAACAAAACGTCGTGTGAATGTTATTCCTGATGATGAGCTTGTTCAACCTATTGAATACTTAATTCCGAAAGGAAAGCATGTTGCTGTCCAAGAAGGAGAGAAAGTTAAGCGTGGCGATATTATTATGGATGGGAATAAGGTTCCTCATGATATCTTACGTATTCTTGGTGTTGAAGCACTTGCAAGCTACCTTATCAATGAAATCCAAGAGGTCTACCGTCTACAAGGAGTTCCGATTAACGATAAACATATTGAAGTTATCGTTCGGCAAATGATGCAGAAAGTTGAAATTACGGATCCGGGGGAGACAACATTCCTGTTAGGCGAACAAGTGGATAAACAAGAATTTGAAGCGGAAAACATGCAGGCGATTGCAGAGGGGCGTCGCCCAGCTCAATTCCATGCTGTTCTTCAAGGTATTACGAAAGCCTCCTTGCAGACCCGATCATTCTTCTCTGCAGCCTCTTTCCAAGAAACAACGCGTGTGCTTACAGAAGCCGCTGTTGCAGGTAAAGTGGATGAGTTAAAGGGATTAAAGGAAAACATTATTGTGGGTCGCTTGATTCCCGTTGGAACAGGTAGCGTTGTGAATCGATTAAAACAGATTGCCTCTGAAAGAGATACTGAAATTCAGGTTGCGAAGATGTCAAGGCAAGCAATTCTTGCGCCCCAGCAACAAGATGAGCAAGAGGTGCATCTATAAGTCTCTTTAACAAAAGTGAAGACAAGACTTGACTCTGAGTGATGGTCCGATTAAAGTTCGCCATCATTAAGAGTTGGTGGTAGACGATCAGTCTAGACGCAGCTTTAAGGATTGACTCGAAAGAACGACATATTTCAAGGAGTAAGTTTTTTTTTGCTCTAATTTGTGTCCTCTTGTAGTTTATTGTGAGATAAAATTTGAAAGGAAATGGTTTTAATGCCGACGATTAATCAGTTGATCAGAAAGCCACGACAGGATAAAGAAGTGCGGAATACGGTTCCGGCCTTGCAAGGAAATCCTCAAAAGCGTGGTGTATGTACTCGGGTCATGACAACAACACCAAAGAAGCCAAACTCAGCTTTGCGTAAGGTAGCACGTGTGCGTTTGACAAATGGTTATGAAGTAACGGGCTATATTCCTGGTGAAGGGCACAACCTTCAAGAGCACTCGGTAGTTCTGATTCGTGGAGGTCGTGTGCGTGACTTGCCAGGTGTTCGTTATCATATTATTCGTGGTACGCTTGATACGCAGGGTGTTCAAAAAAGACGCCAAGGGCGTTCTAAGTATGGCGCGAAGCGTCCGAAGTAGGAGAAGAGAAAATGTCAAGAAGACACGCCGCTGAAAAAAGACCTGTAATGCCGGACGCCAAGTATGGTGATACTGTTTTATCAAAGTTTATGAGTTGTTTGATGTATGAAGGCAAAAGGTCAATTGCTGAAGGCATCGTTTATGGTGCTTTGGATCAGGTTAAAATAAAGTCATCTCAAGATTCCTTGCAAGTTTTCCATGAAGCTCTTGATAATGTGAGGCCTAGTGTTGAAGTGCGTTCTCGTCGTGTAGGTGGAGCGACCTACCAGGTGCCCGTAGAAGTTCGTACAGAGCGGGCTCAGGCTTTAGGTATACGTTGGATTATCAATAGTGCTCGCAATCGTTCGGAAACAACAATGACAGCTCGTTTGGCCTCTGAATTGATGGATGCTGCGAATAATCGAGGAAGTGCCGTAAAAAAGCGCGAAGATACACACAAGATGGCTGAGGCAAACAAAGCTTTCTCCCACTTTAGATGGTAGAGAAGAGAAACTCATGGCACGCTTAACTCCTCTTAATCACTATCGTAATATTGGCATCATGGCCCATATTGATGCTGGGAAAACAACGACAACGGAACGTGTTCTGTATTACACTGGCAAGTCTCATAAAATCGGTGAAGTCCATGAAGGCGCTGCAACGATGGACTGGATGGAGCAAGAGCAGGAACGTGGAATTACGATCACGTCCGCTGCGACGACTTGCTTTTGGAAAGACTACCGCATCAATATTATAGATACACCTGGTCACGTTGACTTTACTATTGAAGTTGAACGGTCTTTGCGCGTTCTAGATGGCGCAGTGGCTGTTTTTGATAGCGTTGCCGGGGTAGAACCTCAGTCAGAAACGGTTTGGCGTCAAGCTGATAAGTATCATGTTCCCCGAATTTGTTTTGTGAACAAGATGGATCGAATCGGGGCTAACTTTTTCCGTACCGTTGATATGATCATTGATCGTCTGGGGGCGCATCCTTTAGTCATTCACTTGCCAATTGGAACGGAAGCAGACTTTGTTGGTCTTGTAGATCTGATTAAGATGAAGGCTGTTCGTTGGAAAGATGAAGCAATGGGAGCTGAGTTTGTTCTGGAAGACATTCCAGACGACTTAAAAGCACAGGCAGCAGAGTATCGTGCCAAACTCATTGAAACGGCAGTTGAGCAAGATGATGTGGCACTTGAGGCATACCTGAATGGGGAAGAGCCTAATGAAGAAACTTTAAAAAAGTGCATTCGAAAAGGCACAGTAACGGCAAAATTTGTCCCCGTTTTGTGTGGGTCAGCCTTTAAAAACAAAGGTGTTCAGCCTCTTCTCGATGCAGTTGTTGATTTTCTTCCTTCGCCTTTAGATATTGGGGCGGTTAAAGGGGAGTCTTTGGAAGGTGATACGCATTTAGAGCGTAAACCATCAGATGATGAGCCTGTATGCGGGTTAGCCTTTAAAATTATGACAGATCCTTTCGTTGGGTCTTTGACATTCGTACGTATATATTCTGGGATTTTGACTTCAGGGTCTTATATATTGAATTCAGTAAAGGATGAAAAAGAACGTGTAGGGCGTATGCTGTTGATGCATGCAAACTCGCGTGAAGATATCAAGGAAGCGCGAACAGGGGATATTGTAGCCTTGTGTGGGTTGAAAAATACCACCACGGGAGACACCATTTGCGATTCAGTAAAACCAGTTGTGCTTGAGCGAATGATTTTTCCTGAGCCTGTGATTGAGGTTGCCGTTGAGCCTAAAACAAAGGCCGATCAAGAAAAAATGGGATTAGCGTTATCTCGTCTTGCTGCTGAAGATCCTTCTTTTCGGGTGACGACAGACTATGAGTCTGGACAAACAATTATTAAGGGAATGGGTGAGCTTCATCTCGACATTATTGTAGACCGCATGCGTCGTGAATTTAAAGTTGAGGCGAATGTTGGGGCTCCGCAAGTGGCTTATCGTGAAACCATCACAAAATCTGCAGAAGTCGATTATACGCATAAGAAGCAAACAGGAGGAGCAGGGCAATTTGCACGCATTAAGTTGCGATTTGAACCTCTTGAACCAGGACAAGGTTATGTTTTTGTGAACTCTATTGTTGGTGGATCTGTTCCAAAGGAATATATTCCTGGTGTTGAAAAAGGATTGCTACAATCAAGTCAGACAGGTGTGATTGCGGGCTTCCCCATGATTGACTATAAGGTTACCCTTTTTGATGGAGCTTACCACGATGTTGACTCCAGTGTGCTTGCTTTCGAAATTGCCTCTAGAGCGGCTTTTCGCGAAGGTGTTCCTAAGGCTGACCCTAGGCTGCTTGAACCTATCATGAAGGTTGAGGTTGTAACACCGGAAGAG
>JAKBAL010000361.1 GCA_021809225.1 Pseudomonadota bacterium
AATTCAATCCAGGGGATCCATTTGCAACTTTCAGAAATCTTCTTTTAGAGTATCTTGCTGATTTCAACATTGTTATCTATAGATTTGGGCAAAAAGTTCCATTGGGGGATCTTCAGGTCAAAATATATGCCTTGGTGCACGATGCAAAGCTTCGAGTGGAGATTGCCTTTGGCAAAGAGTTGTCTCTTCCTGGATTCTTTGTCGCTCATCAATTTCAGAAAGAATTTATCAAGTATTCCTACTCTGCTTTCTTGTCAAACAATCTTTGCAATGTAAGAATTGACGATCCAGCTGTTTGCCAATCTTTCGCAGCTCAAAGTTACCATTTTGTTAACTACAACACTTTTCACCATGCAGAAAAAAACATCAATTGGGTCCTGCAACGAGAGTCGGGTAATCGTGAGAGTTCACTTCTCCCTTTTAAAAACTCTTTTAATTCTTTGCTCCAAGCTCTGAAGGCCATCACTGACAAGCTGGATGATTTTAAATCAAGAGTAGAGATTTACTATTCAATTTCTTCCATTGGAGAATTGATAGAGGCAAAAAGTAGCCTTGTAGAAGTAGTCAAAAAACTCCATCTAGCAGCAGTTCCACTGGCGGAGCTAAAAGCTTTTCTTTCCCAAAATATTGCTGCATTAAGCATTGTCTTTGAAAGAGCCTGTTCGTTTGATGATTCCAGAAAATTCTTTTTCTTTCTTTTTTACAGCAAATTCGCAAATTTCTTTAGATTCAGATTCAAAATGACAAAATCTTTTATTGCCAACAACATTGGGATGCATTTACATGAATCTTTTTTTGACAGAGATTCATTGGAGATGAAAAATTCTCTCTTTGAGGCTCACACTTTGAGTGGAATAGTTTCAATGCTAGAATCAATATTTGGCTACTCTAATGTCGGCGAACTCTGCATTGTTGGGCGATTCTTCATCCTTTTTGTCGACAGATTTCTGGAAGTTATAGCGATGAACGAAAATGCTACTCAAACTGCTGTGAAAAAGATTGCAAACTGTATTCAGAAAAAAATCACCGATTCACAGTCAAAAATTGTCAACCTTTTGGAAGAGACTAACGTTAGCCTTGCGGTAATCATTGAAATTCTTCAAACAAAATTCAAGTTTAATGGCTTCTTTTCTGCGTTTCTCAATACTTTTGCATCCTTTGCTGCAAAAAATCCACCTTTTTTTGAAAAGCTAGAAGTTTTTCTTGTTCGAGTGGGATTTCAAGTTGCCCTCTCATCAAAAAACACGCTGTTTGTCCTTTCAAAAAATTGCACTCATCTAGCAGCAAATTTCCGGTTCAAAATAGTTCAAGAAGTCACCGAGAAATATTCCTATGAGTCATTTCTTCAAATATTCTCCCAGCCATCTGAATCGCTCTTGTATTCTGATTTCCAAAACGTCAACTTCATATGCTTGCTCTTTGAAGAATTCAAAACTTTGTTTGTTCCCAAATTTGATGAGCATTTCTATAGCAGTACAAGCAATCTGCTGTCTTCAACGTCTCAAAAGATTACATTTAATGTCTTTCTTAGCTTTTTCCTGCTCAACATCCCTGTGGATTCCCGTGGAACAAAACACGCAATGGTCAAGGCAAGCTTTGCATTTGTCTCACTGAAATCATTCTTCAAGTTTATTTACGTTGGTTGTGCACGCTATTTTGGAGGCACTGGTCCATTTCCGGAGAGAATAAGAAGATACTTTAGCAACCCTTGGGTTTCTACATCTTTTGTGAAAAATCATCTTGGCGGTGACTCTAGTTCAGCTTTGACAACCCTCAGAGCTTTTTACTTCTCAGGGCGTTTCGATCGTGCTGGAGGAAGACGGGGTCTTTTTATGCCGCTGAAGAAAAGCAACACCCTTCTATCCCGCTTAGATGCGCCCCCTTATCCCCAACTAACATCTGGTCTCATCCTTCATGGCGATTTTCCAATTTTGACTTTCGAAGGAGCCCCAAGGAGAAGAAGAGATTTGTCAGTTTTCTTGAGTGAAGAAAGCGCATCGATTCCACAACATCATACTAATTTTAATGGGGACTTTCCATCGTCAGATGAAGGAGAAATTCTTGACGGGCCGACAAATGAGGTAAGGATGCTTTTTTATTTATTTTTAGGTGAATCAGCCCGATACCCTTCAGTTTCAAGATGAATCGGCCTTTCACGCTCTTTCTTCAGAGAATATCCAGCTACTAGGACTTTCAAACATTCAAGAGGAGAACTTTGAACTTCAAATCTCATCTCAAAACTTTGGTGGAGAAGAGATGCAAGAGGACCATTCCTTTGCTCTCCCTCTCTCAGAATCTTCTGCTTTAATTGAACCACTCACTCTGGAAGCTGCCCAGCTCGACTCTTTCAAGGATGATTCCCTAGCATCTTTTCCTATCTTAGAGCATAGCCTCTCTTTTGAAGAGTCTCTAATTAGTCCATCAACTGTTTCATCAAGCCTTTTTCCTGAGCAGCAAGCTCAAAATCTTGAATTGAGCAATAGTGCAGGTCCTCAAGTGTCTTCGCCAACAGCTGAAAAATTGGCAATTTCAGCAACACCAGCTGCCCTGTCAGCAAACGCAGTCTTTCAAGTGAATCCAGAGGCTGTTCCATTCAAAGCTACATTGCTTGAATTATTTCCTTACCCAAATCAAAGAGTAATGATTGAAAAACTCCTTGAACACAAGATAGATGCTTTTTCCATTCAGACAACACCTGTCTCCGATGTGGAAATGTATTTGATCAACTTTCTTGCACTGTCCCCAATGATTGCTAGGGGTGTAGCTGCAACCTTGCACGCACACTTCAAATTGGCCTAAAAATGATAATAAATGTATAACTTCTCTACTTTTGCTTTCGCGTTCAAATACAATTCATTAAACAATTTCTTTTTATTCATTAATTCCTGTCCCTACTGCTGTCCTCTGAATGAACGAGTCCCTCTTCTGATTTGACCCCTACCCTGCAACCCTAACCCTGCCCTACCCTAAGCAGAATATATTTTGGAATTTTCATTAGTTAACCCTTTTTATTTAACGCTGTTCAAGAAGGCATTTCATTTTAACCCTAAATTGTAAGACTAGATCAGAACCCTAATTTTTAAACCCTAATTTCATCAACCCTGTTTTCGGACCCTAATTTTTCAACCCTTTTTTATGAACCCTGTTCTTTAACCCTAAATTTTCATGTCTGAATTAGAAC
>JAKBAL010000362.1 GCA_021809225.1 Pseudomonadota bacterium
TTGTGTAGCTCCCAAGCTATCTCCTCCGCCCGGTCAGCCAGATGGTAATCATCCCGACTGCCATTCCGCAGCAGTCTATACATATTTGGTTGTACGAATCTCTTCATAATCTTATAAGTTATTTTTAGTAAAACATCGTCCTCAAAGGCAAATCTATGAAACAAAAATCAAATATAAAACATTAACATATTGGATGTTAAAAAAACAAGATTTTTCAACATTTAAAACATATTTGGAAAAAAAACCATTATCCGTTTCAAGTAATTCAAATTTTTCATTCATCTTAATTGTATATGAAAAATCTTGGACTGTAATATTAATATTTAATATAAGCTTCATTTTTTTCAAGAAGAGAAAGCAAAATGGATTGTTTAGGATGTTATGAGCTTAACTTCAGCCTTATCAAGTAATAACGTCATTACAATGATTCTCCTATAAAAATTAAATATAAAATATTATTTTTTATTTTTTTAAGTATTATTAAATATAATTTGGGTTAAGTTTAAAAATGTGGATAAATTGAAGAGAGAAGTTGAATGCAAAAACGATGGGTCGTTCCCCTTTTTTTTCTAACGTTAGGATTACAAACTCTAGGAGCCATGGGGTCAGAGTGTGCAGAAAAAACACAAGCTTGCTTAGAAGAGTGGCAAAAACTTGATGCGGGGAGACTAGATAACACGATGTGTGGTATGTGTGAATCTGTATGCCAAGAAGCGCAAACTATGTGTGTAGATCATCCAAAAAAAAGATACCTCGAAACAGCTAGTGCCTATTTAAGAGGATGTAAAAATATGTGTTCAGACAAATCTGGCACATTGCTATCAATTCAATGAATTTTTTCAAATGGCAGAGACCTAAGAGAAATATTATCAACCTGCGGCGCAAACCAACGGGGTATTTATATACCAATTACGTAATTTAATTTACGTTTCTAGATCAACTATGTCGTAAGAGAAAAGATCAAGGCAAAGTCAGAAGCTTAAGTTTGGGATTAGCAATAACAATAATTTTACGCATGAGAGCCGTGAGTGCGCCCATTTTCTTTTTACCTCGAGCAATAAGATTGTCATAAAATGTCTTGAGAGGAGAATGAGAGTTTCTAGCAGCCATAGCTGACAAGAATAAGATGGGCTTTGTAGACTCTCGGCCTGGGCCTGTATGGCGATATCCTTGGAACTTTTCACTCCCATTGGCTCTGGGAGCAAGGCCAGCAAGAGAAGCCACTTGTCTTCGGGTCAAAGAGCCAAGTTCCGCCATTAAAGCAAGGAGATCTTGGGCTGTATTCCCGGAATTGTTTTCAGCACGTCTAGACGAGCGAGCAAAGGTTGATCTGAAGCAATCAACTTCTTAATTTGTAGGGTGATGTGCTGAATTTGATTCGTCAAAGTTTTGATCATGATCTCGCAACTGTTCTTGATAACTGACACCTTGGGAGCTTTACTACGGTTTTTCTCAGCAACCAGCATTTGTTTGAGATCCTTACGACGCTGAACCAATTCATAGAGGGTGAACGCGTTTTGGAAACGGGTGTAAACAAGTCTACAGGGGCCTGACGCTCAAAGCCATAGAGTCAAGGCTTTTTCATCGAGAGCATCTGTTTTAGCTGCATTTCCAAAAGAACGAATAAAGTTCTTCACCTTTCTGGTATTGGCTCGATGAACCTTATATTTTTTGTTATAGAGAGTGAGTAAAAGCTGCATCTCATAACCCCCTGTTGTTTCTAAAATAACCAGAGAGGTAGGTAACTCGCGTTTAAAGTTTTTCAAGAAAGTCTTTATACCGCAAGGGCTATTTTCATAGTCTTGAGTTTTTTTACAGCCATGAAGAGAGACAACAAAGGTGAATTTTCCGATATCTATTCCGATGAAGTTTTGATATTTTGACATAGGTTTCTCGAGGATTTAGAGTTATAAATATATTTGCGATTGTAAACGGGTGCATAAAAATGTCCCATGCAACTATCCAAACGTCTCGAGAGTTTGGGCTAGAGTACCTTGATCTAGACTTGTAAAAACCTATTGCTTCACGGTCGCTCACGCCCGCAATAGTCTCTCATTCATGAATGAGAGACTATCTTTCTCTCTTATCTCCTCTTATCCATATCTTCGACTTACAATTGCTTCGTCAGAACTACGTTCTTCCTCGCAATGACGAAGCTACTGTTTTAAAAAATAAAAGTTCGTCATTGCGAGCGGAGCGAAGCAATCCAGAATGATTACTTGCTCTTAATTATTTTTTGTAAATGGTATTATATGTATTTTCTTGAGTTTTTTTATAAAAAGTCAGGTAAAATTAGATTTTACTTCTCTAAGAGTTATTACTGCACGTCTTCCTTTTTCACTTCAGACCATTCGTTTGCATCTCCATTCGTTTCAGGTGCATATACATGAATTCCCGGCTGCTTTTCACTTGCGTCATTACCAAAAATGACTTCCTTTAAAGTTCTTTCACCGGATTGAATCGTGAAAGAATGAATATCACTCGCGCCGCCCACAAAACTTAAATAGGTTGATATCACTGAGTCAAGAGGAGAGTCATTATGAATTGCTTGAACCCAGGAGGAGAGATCAAAAGATGTGTCACAAAAACCTGAAGGAGAGGAGGGTAAGGTGCCTAACGGAATATAGCCTTGAATTGGGTCGTGTATTCTTACCACTGGGCCTTTCTTCCCTGTTGTCCGATGGTTAATAATCAGTTTATATGCCGCGTCTTGCATCTGCTCGTTAGGCAATTTTATAGAAATGGCCGAGTGCTTACTCTTAGCCTTTTCATTTGTCCCTGTTGTCCGAAAGGTTATACGAGGGGCTTCTTTCGCTTCAGACCATTCGTTTGCATCTCCATTAGTTTCAGGGGCATATACATGAATTCCTGGCTGTTTTTCACTTGCGTCATTACCAAAAATGACTTTCTTTAAAGCTCTTCTACCGGATTGAATTGTGAAAGAATGAATATCACTCGCGCCGCCCACAAAACTTAAATAGGTTGGTATCTCTGACTTGTCAGAAGGAACCTGACGTATTGTTTTAGCCCAGGAGGAGAGATCAAAAATTTCCTCTTGAAAACCCACAGAGGAGGGTAAGGTACCTAACACAGTGTAGGCTTTAGTTTTTTGATTGTAGATTCTTACCACTGGGCCGTTCTTTTTTGTCCGATGCCTAACAATCAGCCTATACGTATCC
>JAKBAL010000363.1 GCA_021809225.1 Pseudomonadota bacterium
GGCGGCCTGTTCATCTTGTTGAACAGTATAAATACCCGTAAGCAGCCATAAAAAGAAGATACCTCCAGCAATATACCATAAGGTGTATCCACTTCCCTTTCCACCTTTTGGAAATAATCTTTTAAACTTATCCTGACTTTTTTTGAAAAGCTCTTCAATATCAGGAGAACCATCTTTGCCTTGTTTCGGTCTTTTAGGCCAGGAGTTGTTGTCTCCATGACCCCATGGGCCATCATCATCGTCTTTTAAGCTCATTCCTAACAGCTCCTTTTCATTCTTGTTAAGACTGAGTATAGATGATTCGAATCTTTTAGGCAATTAGGATGCTCTTATGTCCCTTGAATCTCAAATTATGCGCACTCTTGAAACACTTGTTGACTCAATGTCGCAACAAGATGTTGTAAATGCTGGTTTTCTTCAGGGGTTAAAGGTCACTTCTTCCGGCGCAGTTTCTTTTATTTTAGAAATTAATACAGAATACATGCAGGAAGGCCTAAAGCTTAAGGAAAAGGCAACCTCTCTTTTAGAAAAGATTCCTGGTGTTACAAGTATTCAAATTGTCATTACAGCTCAAAGAAAACCTAAAGTTCACAAGCCCTTAGCGAAAGAAATTCCTGGGGTTAAGCATATTCTGGTGGTGAGTTCAGGAAAGGGAGGAGTTGGAAAATCAACAACAGCCGTAAATTTAGCCGGTGCTTTTCAATCAATGAATTTAAAGGCCGGAATTTTAGATGGAGACATTTATGGCCCCTCGCTCCCTCGGCTTTTAGGTATCAATCAAAAACCAACCTCGGATGATGGTATCCTCATCAATCCCTTGAGAGCTCATGGCCTGAAATGCATGTCCATGGGATTTATGATAGATGAAAAAATGCCAATAGTTTGGCGGGGGCTCATGGTACAAAAGGCTTTGCATCAAATGCTTCACCAGGTTAAGTGGGGAGATCTTGACGTTCTTGTTATTGATTTGCCACCTGGAACGGGGGATGTACATCTTACTCTTGCACAAACGACAGTACTATCAGGGGCTATTATTATTTCAACTCCCCAAGATCTCGCTTTGATTGATGCTCGAAAAGGACTTGAAATGTTCTTAAAAGTAAATGTTCCTATTTTAGGGTTTGTAGAAAATATGAGTTATTTCCTTTGTCCTCATTGTCAGACGCGTTCAGAGATATTTGAACATGGCGGTGTGCATAAAGAAGCCATCGCCCTTGGAGTTCCCCTTTTGGCTGAAATTCCCCTTCATATGGACATTCGAGAGGCTTCAGAAAAAGGAGTTCCTATTGTTTTTTCAAATCCCACATCTCCCCAAAGCGACATTTACCAAAAGCTAGCTCAAAATGTTTGGAAAAGTTTAAGTCCTTCTCGTGAGGGTTGAACCTGTAACCAGTTGCAATGCTGGACATTTCCGAAATTGATATAAGTCTTTCCTCTGTATCCCAATAATACATACTTATTTATTATAAATTTATTTGAAATTTATTATTAACAGAATATTAATTACTTGTTATAAGTATATTAATATTTATAATTTATTATTACATGAAGCAGCCATAAAAATACATATTTTTATTTAGAGGAGGTTTTCATGATGAAGCAATTAATATTCGCCTTAAGTGTTACAAGTATTTTGGGTGATGCGCAGTCGGTTTATGCTGCCCGGACAGAGATGCTTGAGGAAGATCATTACAAGAAAAGCATTACAAGGCTTCTTCCAAGAACAATTGAAGAAAGAGAAAAATCGACTTTGTCTCTCCTTCAAAATAAAGTTTTGAACTTTGGAATCGCTCGTCAAACAGTCTTACCCTTGAAAATGACTTTAAAGAAAAAAAGAGCCTTGAAAAGGGAGCTTAGAATACAAGCAAGGATAGCTAAAAAAGCCTTGAGAAGAAATCTTAACATACAGAAAAATATAGCTAAAAGAGCTGAAAAAAGAAATATGATACAGCTGAAAAAAAGTAAAAGAATTGCAAGAGAAAACGCTAAGCGTATGAGACATAGCGCAAGATTAAAAATGAGGTTATTAGTACGAGAAAAGTGGAGAGCTGCAAAATTAAGGAAGAAAAATCACACCATTTTAAATGAAAAAAAACTTTCGCAAATGCGAAGGAAATATTCTATGAAAAAGGTAAAGAAAAATAATATAACTTCTTTTAATAGTATTTTTGAAACCTTGTTGCCTTTCGTGAGTAAATCGAAAAGAAGCATACAAAAAAAAGCCTCGACTCCTATTAAGATTCAAAATCGTAGCCCCAACTCTTTAAGTTCTAGGGCTTTGCCTATTAAAATTGAAAGACCGAATTTAGCTGTGGGTCTTCAGTCTATAGTAATAAAAAAAGAAATCAAAAAATCAGTTGCCCAACCATTTCCTTCTCATCAACAGTTAAATGCTAAAATTATTAATCTAAAGATACTCAACCCGGTGAGAGAAAAATTTATTTCCAAGGCACGCTTGAATGAATCACTGGTGGATAGAGCCCCCTCATCACCAGGAGTAAGGTCTTTGCCTATAGGGAATAGGGAAATACAACAGCAGGAAGATACAATAGCTTTTCCAGAAAATTTCTTAAGTCCATTGAGAGTGTTAAATGAAGCAGTAGATAATGGTGATAGCGCTAAGGCCCGACTAACCGAGATCATACCTGTGTCTGTTTCCATCGAACAAATCGATTACTCTTCTATAGAAGAGGGGAGGCAATCTCAAGGCGCAACTGAAGTTCAGAAAGACAAAGAAATTTCTACTCAACAGGAAGAAGAAGAGTTGAAGAATGAAACACAAACTTCAATAGAAAAATTACTTCCATCTCTTGAACAAAATATAATAATTGATTCTGAACAGTTGAAATCTGCTCAAGAGTCTCGTCAGAAGTCTTCATTCATAGAAGAAGATTCTTCAACGGTGATGAAACCTTCAATCGTTGTGGAAAATACGCCAGCGCCAGAGGAAGAGGATCGAGAAAATCCCATCAGGGGTGAAGGCGTTTTAAATGAAGCATTAAATTATGTTGTGGACAGAGTGGCTGAGTTTGTTGAGGGTCAAAAACCTGTTCTTCAAGAACAGGAAGGAGAGGTTGCTCGAATAGAGACTGTTAATCTTGATCTTCTTAAGGAAAACGCTCAACCACAAGAAGTAGCCGAAGGACAGAAT